>DATFAS010000080.1:0-15028 GCA_035254305.1 Bacillota bacterium | reverse complement strand
GCTGCTTCTTTGTTTATAGCTAAATGAATTTCTTTAGGGAATTGTACTGGAATGTCTCCTGCCTTCGCTTCTCCCTTAAGAATTTTAACAGCCATCTCTCCTGTTGAACGCCCTAATTCGAAGTAATCCGCACCAAATCCAGCAAATCCTCCGGCCTTAACCGAATCCATTTCTCCGACAAATAAAGGTACATGATTTTCTTCTGCTACTTTAACCACAGCCTTAATGGCAGCCACCACTGTATTATCCTTAGGAACATAGAGAACATCCACCCGACCAATCAGAGATTCAGCTGCTTGTTTTACCTCCGTAGCATTGCTTGCATTCACCTCAACAGGATCTAAACCAATCTCTGCCATAGCCTTCTTCGCATTATTTACATTAACAACGGAATTAGCTTCCCCAGAGTTATAAATAACCCCTACTTTTTTCGTATTGGGAAACATTTCCTTGATCGTAGTTATCGATTTCTTGATGGCTTCTGGATGTGTGTCTGAATACCCTGTTACGTTCTTTCCGGGCTTTTCAAGATTATCCACAAGCTTAGCACCTAGTGGATCAGTAATCGCCGTAAATAAAACCGGAATATTCGTTCCAGATGTTGCTTTCACCAAGGATTGTGCACTTGGTGTAGCGATGGCGAGAATTAGATCCTTCTTATCATTAACAAATTTTTGAGAAATGGTATTGACCGTATTCGCATCTCCTTGTGCGGATTGATAGTCGATCTCGATGTTCTGACCATCTACGAATCCATTATCCTTGAGAGCAGCAATAAATCCTTGTCTAGACGCGTCCAACGAAGGATGTTCAATAATTTGAGTGATTCCAACTTTAAATTTTTTATCCGCAGCCGGTTTCGCACTAGCATCCTTAGGTGCATCAGCAGGCTTACTTGCTCCACATGCAGACAAAAATAGACAGGATAGTACAGTTAGGCTTGCTAGCCATTTTTTCTTCATCATACACTTCTCCCCCGTTTCAAATCTTCTAATATTTAAAATTACTTTAATGCCATTATACATTACTACTTACATGCGTTAAAGTTGAAAATTTTAAAAATGGAGATATTTTTCATAGGAAGGAAAACAAGCACTTAGATTGATTGTCTAAGTGCTGTTCGTAAGGCTTGCATATCTTCTGGTAACTCCGCCTCGAATTTCATCATTTCTTGTGTTCTTGGATGTGGAAAGGATAAACATCTCGCATGAAGGGCTTGTCTTGAAATCATTTCTCGTAACCCTCCGTATAAATCATCTCCCACTAATGGATGACCTAACCAGCTCATATGAACGCGTATTTGATGGGTTCGTCCTGTTTCTAGTCGCAATCGAACATAAGTGGCTAATGAATAGCTCTCCAGCACTTCATAATGTGTAATAGCATCCTGTCCATCTTCACGAACCTCTCGTTCGACTAAAGATATATCTCTTCTACCAATGGGCGCATGAATCATTCCTTGTCCTTTTTCAACCACCCCATGGACAAAGGCTTCATAGGTTCTACGAATCTCATGTTTTCGTTGAACAATGGCTAATTGCTGATGAGCAAATTGATTTTTTGCCACAATGAGCAACCCACTTGTATCTTTATCCAAACGATTGACAGGACGAAATTTCGCTTGCAAACCTTGCTGCAGCCAATAATAGACCACTCCATTGGCAAGTGTTTGTGATGGATGTAATAATGTTGGATGCACACACATATTAGAGTCCTTATTAATGACCATCAGGTCATCATCTTCATAGACAATCTTGAAGACAATAGGCTCAGGAATAATATTTTCGGATTGCTCCACTGGCATTACCATGGTGATCACATCGCCAGGTTGAATAGGATGATCTAAGTAGGTAAATTCCCCATTTAGGAAAATCGATTTTTCTTGTTTCATTCTTACAAGTAATTTTCTAGATATATGATGGCGCCCACGAAGATAGCTTTTCATCGTCATGCCCTGATCTTCAGTCTTTATTAGATAAGTAATACTTTGTCCGTTCAACATTAAACCCCTCCCTTATAAAAACCCCCTATTTTAAAAAAGAACCCGGTTCACCTATTAAATCATGAGTGGGCATAAAAAGGGAGGAGAAAACAAATCTCCCCCTATTTTCTAGGCAATCGAACAACAATCTCCGTCCCCTTACCTACTTCACTTAGAACCTGAATCGTTCCGCCTAACCTGAGAACGATAGATTGTGCAATCGATAACCCTAACCCTTTGCCTCCTGTTTCTCTACTTCGAACCTTGTCTACCCGATAGAACCGATCGAAGATATAGGGCAAATCCTCCTCAGGAATCCCGATTCCTTTGTCAATCACTCGTATTTCAATCGCATCATGTAAATCTGTCAGCTTTACCTCCACGTCCTTTTCACTATACTTAATGGCATTGTCTAAGAAGATAACCAAAATTTGCTTTAGGCGTTGTTCGTTAATCTTGTATAAAACCCGTTTCTGTTCCGTTTGAAATTTGATGGTTCGGTGATAAACATGACGGATAGGGTCAATCGTTCTTTTGAAAAAAGGAATTAAATCAATTTCTTCAGCTTGATCCATTTTTCCCTTCTCTATATCTGTAATATTGAGCAGTGATTCCGTTAATTCTTTTAAGTGCTTAGCCTCTGACTGAATTTCTCGAATTGCCTCTTCCTGTATCTCTGGGTCCTTAGCCCCCCACCTACGTAATAAATTTGCATAGCTTTCAATGATGGTAAGCGGTGTGCGAAGTTCATGAGAAGCATCGGCCAAAAATCTCTTCTGCGAATGAAAGGCCTCCTCAATACGATCTAACATTTCATTAAAGGTTACACTTAACTCATAAATCTCATCTCTAGATTGAGAAGATACTTCTAACCGTTTACTAAGGCCTAACCAATGAATATCCTTGATCGTATAGATGATTTGCGAGATTGGTTGTAGAGCTAAATAGGCAAATACATATCCTCCTCCTAAAGAAAACAACACGGATAACAATGTTGTACCGAATTGAATAGAAGATAAGGTTTGAACATAAGCATCCATAGTCGTTAAAGAACGTCCAATTTCTAGTGTACCGAATTGCTGTTCTTCTATGGTGATAGGTACTCTAACAAACAGGATGGTTTGTCCCCCTGTGTGGATCACCTGACTTTCACGCTTATGAACAGGAATCGGATGGAAATCCGTTAATTTCCATTCTGTTGTAACTTGTTCCAAAACAACTCCATTCGTATCTATGACTCGTATAATTTCATTCTTCACCAAATTCTCCTGTAGCTTATTCTTATCCTTAATAAAACGAATTCCACCATCCGAGAGGATGGAATCCGCCGTATTGTACAGTAGGGCGATTTCGCTTTCAGTAGAAACCCGGATAAAAGAAAAATATAAGAGGATATTGAAAATGATTAGAATTAAGGTTAACCAAACTGTTGAATAAATCGTTAGCTTCCACTTAATCTTCATAGGTTATTCCTTAAGTGCATAGCCAATGCCACGAACGGTATGAATCAGCTTTTTGGGATATTCTTTATCGATTTTTTGCCGTAAATAACGAATATAAACATCAACCACATTCGTATCTGCCATGAATTCATAGCCCCAGACATCAGCTAAAATTTGCTCTCTTGTAACTACTTGATTCCTGTTTTTTACAAGATAGAGCAATAATTCATATTCTCTTGGTGTTAATTCAATCTCTTGTTCACCCCTTTTTACAGAACGAAGCTTTAAATCAATCGTTAAATCTAGAAACTGCGTAAGATCTTTTTCCTTATCCATAGACTCAAGCTGAATTGAATATCTTAATAATGACCGGATCCGTGCTAGAAGCTCCTCAATAGCAAATGGTTTCGTAATATAGTCATTTGCCCCATAATCTAATCCACTAACCTTATCAGGAACAGCATCCCTTGCAGTTAATAAGATGATTGGGCGTACATTTCCTGTTGATCTTAGCCTTCTTAGAAATTCAAGACCTGTCATTCCAGGCAGCATAACATCTAATAACATAAGGTCCCAATCTATCTCATGACTTAAATCAAAACCTCGCTTTCCATCATGTTCAATAACTACAACGTATCCTTCATGCTCTAATTCAAGTCGAAGAACCCGGGCAATTTTTACTTCATCCTCAATTACCAATATTTTCGCCATATCTTCAGTATGTACAAAAAAACACTCTTTGATTGAATCAAAAGAGTGTTTCATCTCCGGGCTTATTTCAGCTGAGTAATCTGTCGAATCTCATATTCCAATTCCTCTTGTAGCTGCCCATTCCACACATGGCATAGGATGAAAGCCTGATATAATGCAAATTGGAAAGTCACTCCTCTTATTTCGAACTCTCCCACTACCCTTTGCGGTTCACCAGCCTGCACGATTTCAATCTGATAATCCGCCTTTCCCCTAGAGGAATAGGCAGGTAGAAGAAAACCTATATCTAGTAAAATAGCCCCTATCGTAAAAATCCCATGATCGTCATAATCAAAAGTATCCCGATCATGAAACAGAAGCTCCCATAAATCATCTACATCAAGCTTTTTTAATTGAGTAGGTTTATTCATACGAATAACAGAACCATCCTCATGAACAAAATAAATATAATTACGGTAGAAAAATATTAATTCTTCATATGGATAATCCTTGTTAGGATAGAGTATAAATTTCTCAGGCAATAACAATCGCCATAGCTCTACTGGTGATCGGTCTAATAAGAGCATTTAGTTCACCTCTTGTTAGCATCCTTCACCAAACCCTTTATTTCTATACTTTATATATTTTACATTTCAAATAAATATGGTCATTTCTAAATCTTGAAATTATGTTATAGTGTAAATAATGAAAAAAGCAGGTGAGCTGTTGACTTTGCTTTTTTTAAGCTTGAAAAAACGAATCAAAAGGGAAATTGGGGGCACTTATGAACAACATTCGACACTTCAACAAAGTTCTGGTCGCGAACCGTGGTGAAATCGCCATTCGTATTTTTCGTGCCTGTACAGAACTTGGAATTCGAACCGTAGCCATCTATTCTGAGCAAGATAATGTCTCTTTACACAGGTTTAAAGCAGATGAAGCTTATCTTATCGGAGAAGGAAAAGGACCTATCGAGGCATATTTAGACATCGAAGGCATTATCGATCTGGCCAAGCGTCACCAAATTGATGCCATTCACCCAGGGTATGGATTTTTAGCTGAAAATGCAGAATTTGCAAAACGATGCCAAGAAGAAGGAATCGTCTTTATCGGCCCAAGCCCTGAGCATATCCAAATGTTCGGGGATAAGGTTGATGCCAGAACGATGGCAATCAAATCAGGAATACCTGTTATTCCGGGAACCCCCGAACCTGTACAAACTCTTCAGGAAGCCATTTTATTTGGCAAACAACACGGCTACCCAATTATTATCAAAGCCGCATCGGGCGGTGGTGGACGAGGAATGCGAATTGTTCGATCCCAGGATGAACTACAAACAGCAATGGATCGAGCAAGATCGGAAGCAAAATCTGCCTTCGGTAATTCTGCCGTCTACATCGAGAAGTACCTAGAATTGCCTAAGCATATTGAAGTGCAAATTCTTGGGGACAAATATGGTCATGCCGTTCACCTATATGAAAGAGATTGTTCGATCCAAAGACGTCACCAAAAAGTAGTCGAAGTCGCACCAAGTGTCTCTCTTCCAGAAAGTCTTCGCCAAAAAATAAATGAAGCAGCTCTCCAATTAATGAATGCCTGCGGCTATTATAACGCGGGTACTGTTGAATTTTTAGTTACACCAGACCATCAATTTTATTTTATTGAAGTAAACCCTCGCATCCAAGTAGAACACACAATCACAGAAATGATCACAGGAATTGATATTGTTCAATCCCAAATTCGTATCGCTGAAGGATATTCCTTAAGTGATCCTGAAATCGATATCCCTAATCAAGAAAATATCGCTGTACGTGGATATGCCATTCAATGCCGTGTAACAACCGAAGATCCGGAAAGGAATTTTCTTCCAGAAACTGGGCGTATTTTAGCCTATCGTTCCGGTGGAGGTTTCGGGATCCGATTAGATGGTGGAAATGGTTATCCTGGGGCAGTTATTACCCCTCACTACGATTCTTTATTAGTAAAAGTTTCTACTTGGGGCTTGAATTACAACCAAGCCGCTAACAAAATGTTCCGTACCCTTAAAGAATTCCGTATTCGTGGGGTTAAAACAAATATTCTTTTCCTGGAGAATGTGGTACAACATCCTCATTTTCTAACGGGTAAATACGATACATCATTTATTGATACAACTAGTGAATTGTTTGAATTTCCGAAAAGAAAAGACCGTGGTACAAAGCTACTTACCTATATTGGGCAAACGATTGTAAATGGACACCCTGGGTTACCTAAAGGAAAGAAACCGACCTTCCCAGCCCCACGTATTCCTACAATGGTTAACCAAGACTATCCAAGAGGAACAAAGCAAATCCTCGACGAACAAGGACCTCAAGGTTTGGTGAATTGGATTCGCAATGAGTCTAAACTCTTACTGACTGATACCACTTTTAGAGATGCACACCAATCTTTGTTTGCCACAAGGGTTAGATCACATGATTTAATTCAAATTGCCGAAGCAACTGGGAAGCTTGCTCCAGAACTATTCTCACTTGAGATGTGGGGTGGAGCTACATTTGATACATCCATGCGTTTTCTCAATGAAGATCCATGGGAACGCCTCCGGACACTAAGAGAGAAAATCCCAAATCTTCTTTTCCAAATGTTAATTCGTGGGGCTAATGCAGTTGGTTATTCCAACTACCCAGACAATGTCATTCGTCGATTTGTAAAGCTAAGTGCTGAGGCTGGAATTGATGTATTCCGTATCTTCGATAGCTTGAATTGGATGGAAGGTATGAGAGTAGCGATTGATGCGGTTGCAGAAAGTGGAAAAATTGCGGAAGCTGCCATTTGCTACACTGGTGATATCTTAGATCCAAAGCGGGATAAATACTCCCTTAAATATTATGTGAATTTAGCTAAAGAGCTTGAAAAAGCTGGATCACATATTCTTTGTATCAAAGACATGGCTGGATTATTGAAACCATATGCAGCTTATGAGTTGATTAAGGCTCTTAAACAAGAAATTTCGATCCCTATTCATCTACACACGCATGATACGAGTGGCAACCAATTGGCAACATTAATTAAGGCATATGAAGCTGGTGTGGATATTGTGGATGCTGCGATTAGCTCTATGTCTGGCTTCACCTCTCAACCAAGTCTCAACGGTTTAGTAGCTAGCCTTGCTACCCAACCGAATGGACCACAGCTTAACTCACATAATCTTCAGAAGCTATCTGATTATTGGGAAGATGTTCGAGAGTATTACAATGGTTTTGAAAGCGGAATGAAGGCTCCAAGTGCCGAGGTTTACAATCATGAAATGCCTGGTGGCCAATATACAAATCTTAACCAACAAGCAAAGGCTGTCGGCCTAGGAGATCGTTGGGAAGAAGTAAAAACTATGTATCATACCGTAAACCTAATGTTTGGTGATATTGTTAAGGTTACTCCTTCTTCTAAAGTTGTTGGAGATATGGCATTGTTTATGGTTCAAAATAATCTATCTGAAGCAGATGTTTATGAAAAAGGAGATCGCATTGATTTTCCTGATTCAGTCATCCAATTCTTCCAAGGATATCTAGGTCAACCACCTGGAGGTTTCCCTGAGAAGCTGCGTGATATTATCCTTAAAGGCAGAGACTATATAACCTGCCGTCCTGGTGAACTAATGGAGCCAGTAGATTTTGACTCTGTTCAAGCAGAGCTTGCGGAAAAAATCAATCGTCCGGTTACAGACAATGATGTCATGTCTTATATCATGTATCCTAAGGTATTTCTCGATAAAGAGAAAATTTCCAAAGATTTTGGTCGCATTGGGGTACTTGATACTCCTACCTTCTTCTATGGATTACGCCCTGGTGAAGAAATCGCAGTAGACATCGAGAAAGGGAAAACCCTAATCGTCAAGTTAATCTCTGTGGGAGAAGTAAGCCTAGAGGGTATGCGAATTATTTCTTTTGAACTAAATGGGCACAGACGTGAAGTCCACATTCGCGATCTATCAGCTGTTGTTTCCGTTGAAGCTCGACGCAAGGCAGATGGAACGAACCCTGAAGAAATCGGCGCTTCTATGCCTGGTAAGGTATTAAAAATTATGGTTGAACCAGGAGATAAAGTGAAGAAGGGTGAGCATCTCATTGTTACAGAAGCAATGAAGATGGAAACCACTATTCAAGCTCCATTCAATGCAACGATTAAAGCCGTTCATATTAAGAATGGAGATACAATAGAAACTGGTGATTTATTAATTGAGTTAACAAAACAAAAATAACAAAGATTAAAAAGGAGCCTACGGCTCTTTTTTATTTTTTGAGGGAGATGAGTAAAAGCTGCTCATTCGTTGAAAAATAACGGAGATTCGTATGATAAGCACTTAGGAGGAGATCAAATGTCTATTCAAATTAGAGGCTATGACATAACAGAGTGCACCGAAATAAGAGATGAAAACCACTATTTTTTCCATGGGGTTGCTCATATTGAAACGGACGACAAGAAAGCTTTAGATCTCCCATTCGAGGGTGAGCATGAGCAAGGAATGACAGGATTTGTTCACTTTCATTTAGATGACCCTGATCAGATTGAATTACCGGCTATCCGCAAGCAATCAGATGCTATCCGCGAAATGCTAGCCGAGCATGTCCTCATTCATGGCTATGCTACGGGTGAATATAGGCAAGAGCTATCTATATAAGCTAGGGCACAGAAAAAATCCACCCTTCGGTGGATTTTTTACTGAATATCAAATGGATCATCTGAATGGGTTTTCATTGGATTTTTACCTTTTCCTTTACCACCCACCCAAGATTGAAATTTATCCAATAATTGTGGTGCCATATCCATAATACGATCATACAGATGGTTGCTTCCTTCAAGGGGAATCGTTTTAATACCCGTTTTCCCTACAACTAAGAAAGCGACTGGAGTGATGGACACACCTCCACCACTACCACCACCAAAGGGCATTTCCTTTCCCTGTCCATCCTTAGAAGTTTGCGTTATATCATTCTCAAATTCACTTCCACCCGCTGCAAATCCAAATCCAACCTTTGATATGGGAAGAATTACGCTACCATCAGGAGTTTCCACAGGATCACCAACAATGGTATTAACATCAACCATCTCTTTTAAATTTTCCATCGCTGTTTGCATTAAGCCCTGAATAGGGTGCTCTGCCATTTACCTTCACGCCCTTTTCTTAAATTCATCAGTATTCGGGTACCTGCGATGATAGCATTCCCAACCCGAAATCTGAGTATGCAACGAATATGAGTATCGATCGTTGTATCTTGGAAAGTAGGAATTACATCAAGTCTTGGAGGCTGTGATAAGTGGATATAATGAGCTACAATGCCAAGTATATTTGCTTTTACTGCCCAAATCACCCCTGTGACAACACCTGTTGTCGCAGCATCCCCAAGCCCAACCCTAGTTCTCCATTCCCATTCTTCACAATGAAATTTTCGTAAGGTCTGTTTAGCAATCTCATTTAAATCATGGATTTGTAATTTTAATAAACGAAGTTTCTGTATATATTTGTGGATTTGTTGTGGCGTAATTCGAAACCTCTTTTTCTTCGGGCTTGCATTTTCAGAAGCTGTAGTTTGTTTATTTACTTTCACCCCTTGGAACAACGAATTGATTTGAAGCATAGGGATTTGATATTTAAATCGAATAAGTCCAAACCAAATACTCATCTGAATGGTTATCATATCATTTTCTCTTTCACGTCTATACTCTAGAAAAATTTTTACATTGGTACAAAATATAATCACAAATAAAATAAGCATTACAATTAGAATCCATTTCATCCCTTTAATTCCACCTCTCCCCTAGTATTTGCGTTAGAGATCAGGCTTAATCAATCATTGGAATCATTAGTTTTTAGGAAAGCTTAACAAGGGAACACATCTCGTAAGAAAAAAAAGATGCCCTATTTTATGGGCATCCCTTCACCTTAATTAATTTGTAATTTTTCTTTGTTTTTCCATTTGTCTAAGTTCTACCCTACGAATTTTTCCTGAGGTTGTTTTCGGTAGCTCTTCAACAAATTCAATTTCCCTTGGATACTTGTATGGTGCTGTAACGTTCTTTACATGGTCTTGAAGTTCTTTCACTAATTCATCGTTACCTTCTATTTGATCCTTCAATATGACAAAAGCCTTAACAATTGTTCCGCGAATCTCATCGGGACTGGCAACAACCGCACACTCTTTCACAACAGGATGCTTAACAAGTGCATCTTCCACTTCGAACGGACCAATCGTATATCCGGAGCTAATAATAATATCATCCGATCGACCTTCAAACCAGAAATATCCATCCTCATCCATCTTCGCCTGGTCTCCCGTTAAGTACCATTCACCCCGGAAGGCAGCAGCTGTTCTCTCTGGATCATTGAGATACCCCTTAAACAAAGCTGGAGCACTACGGTGAACAGCGATATCGCCAATCTGTCCCATAGGAACGGGATTTCCATCTTCATCAATAATAGAAACACGATTACCCGGGGTTGGTTTTCCCATCGACCCTGGCTTTACTTCCATACCAACAATTGTTCCTACTAATAAGGTATTTTCTGTTTGGCCATAGCCATCACGAACTTCAGCATTAAAATATTTTCTAAAAGTATCAATAACCTGTCGATTAAGCGGCTCACCAGCACTTACCGTTTCTCGTAAATGAGGAAGCTTGTACTGATCAAGGTTATCTACCTTAGCCATTATTCGATATTCTGTTGGTGTACAACAAAGAACATTAATTTGATGCTTTTCAAGCAAACTTAAATATTTACCAGCATCAAATTTTCCAAAATAAACAAATCCAGTAGCCCCGGTACCTAATGTAGAGATAAACGGGCTCCAATTCCACTTCGCCCATCCAGGACCAGCTGTTGCCCACACGATATCAGAATCTCTGACACCCAACCACAGCTTAGCAGCAACCGCTTGGTGGGCGTATGCCCAGCTATGATGGTGTATTACCCCCTTCGGATTTCCCGTTGTACCAGAGGTATAGCTAAGGAAGGCAATATCATCCTTCTTAGTTTGAACCATGTCAAATTGATCGGATTCCTGCTCGATTAGCTCAGAGAATAATGTCCAACCTTCTACTTCCCCGCCAACTGTCACACAAACTTCAAGGGAAGGAACATCCGCCCGAATCTTATCAACGCGATCTGTTAACTCATGGTAACAAATCATTGCTTTAGCACGAGAATGCTCTAAGCGATATACCAGGTCCTTAGGCATTAACATTTCTGACCCTGGCGAGATCACCAAACCTAATTTCAAGGCACCTAAGTATGTATAATAAGCCTCAGGTATTCTCGGTAATGTGATAATAATTTTGTCACCCTTCGTTAAACCAAGTCGTTGTAGAGCATTTGCAAATCGGTTGGACTCCTGACGTAATTCTAAAAAGGTAATGCGTTTTGTTTCCCCTTGCTCATTCTCCCAAATGAGAGCAACCTTATCGGGATGATCGGCATGACGGTCAATGTCTTGAGCCATGTTGTAATACTCGGGTGCTAATAATTCTTGTTCATTTAGCAAGTTATTCGAGCCTCCCTATTTCTATGTAATCGGTTACAAGTATATTTTATCTTAAATTAGTAAATCTTACCACATTGTTTTGTGATAATTTTGTTAACAAATAATTTTTAATTATTGACAATGTAATTATTGTATTTAAAGTTGGGTAACATGTACAAGATGGAGGTGTGAATGGATGAGTGAACAAAGTCGTTTGAAGGAATTGATTGAGAAGGGGAAGAATAGCTCTTTAAGCAATAAAGAACTGTTAGAAATGATTCAGTTAATTGGCCCGGACAAGGCACTTGAGGCTGTTAAACAGAGTTAGGTTCTTCCTCTCCCCCTCTTGGGTGAGGAATTTTATTCATCATGAAAACAGGGTGACTTGAGCCACCCTGTTAACTGCACCTTATCCAAAGATGCCATTATTTAAGTTTATTACTGACGGAAACCAGAAAGCTGTTGTTCAGCAAACTGAACAAGTCTCTTCGTAATTTCTCCTCCAACAGATCCGTTAGCACGAGACGTTTGATCAGCTCCAAGTTGTACGCCAAACTCTTGAGCAATCTCATATTTCATTTGATCGAGAGCTTGTGCAGCACTAGAAACTAATTTTTGGTTGCTGTTGTTAGCCATGTTGTATCACCTCCTTGCGTGGTGTATAAATAGATTGTCTCAAATGCCAATTCATCATTCATGAATCACTAAGTTAATTGTTGGTAAGTGGTGGTAGGGATGACTCAAGCTCAAACACGATTTGCCCCACATCCATTGCCGCATTGGGCCGCTTAAGCTCCCTTGATCTCTCTTTCATTCTCTCGACATCTTGAGGCTTGGATAACAAACTCTCTAACTTCGCCCGAAGTTCAATTGGGTTATTAGCTCTTAAAGCTACCTCACTATCCATTAGAAATCGACTATTTCTCTCTTCTTGACCGGGAATAGGTTTATAGATGAAGAGTGGAAGCTCACAGGCTAGTGCTTCAGAAACGGTTAGGCCTCCGGGTTTTCCGATCATTAAATCAGCTGCCATCATCCAATCACTCATATTCTTAACGAAATCTAAAACAATAACTGGATGCGTTACTGTTGAAGTAGCCTCGTCAACTCGTTGACGCTGATCACTATTTCTGCCAAGAATCACCACAATAAACAAGGAACCAATAACATTCCCTAAAGCTTCTATGATTTCCTTATAGGGAGCAATCCCCAAACCTCCACCAGAAACCAACACCAAAAAGGAATCAAGAGGGATGCCAAACCTATTTCGAAAAGATATCCGATCTTTAGAAACACTAAAATCCGGATCAATGGCAATACCTGTCACATGAATCCGGGTGGAAGGAAGGTTATACTGTTCAATCATCTTTTGTTTTAAGGATTCACTACCTACAAAGTAATAATCAATTTCGTCAAAAATCCAAAAATGATTAATACAGTAATCGGTTAACGATGCCCCTAATCGAAAAGTTGGAGTTAGTTTTTTCTTAAGTTCGGCTAGCCCACCCAAACAGAAGGCATGTGTACATAGTACAATATCAGGTTTCTCATCCATCAAGTACGATTCTAGTCGCTGAGCTACGAAATTCCCAAGCAGCTGTTTTCCGATATGGCTCCATTCCTTATCCCGTTGATAAGCCCATCCCCACAAAAAAGGTGCATAGCGAATGGCTTTCATATAGGCCTTACTCGACCATTTTTCAAGTAATGGACTTACCTTTGGCAACGCACTCTCTACTTTCATATCTGCTTCAGGAAAAATTCTTCGAATTCCTTTTGCAATATTCTGCGCTGCCACTTCATGACCGGATCCCGCAATAGATTCGGATAAAATTAATATTTTCATCACAGGGCACCCCATTTCATTTCAAGTATGCCCTGCTAGATTTGTTATTTTACATGATAAATGGTAAAAATCCTTGTTCTCCACACTCTTCCCATCATGAGCACACCAATGGTGAGAATGACTGGGATAATTATATCTATATACGGTAAATGGAATAAATAAAAATATTGATTTACGATTGGATCTTCAAGCATCATGGTCGTAGCTGTAAAGGTTAAAACACCTGAACCAAAATAGGTTAATACCGGATACTCATTCATCCAACGGGCTACAAAAGTACTCCCCCACATGAGTAAAGGTACACTTAGCAGTAGTCCGAAAATAACAAGAAACAAATTTCCTTTAGCCGCTCCCCCAATAGCTAATACATTATCCAAACTCATGACAAAATCTGCAATAACGATAATTCGAATCGCTTCAAAAATATCCTTCCCAGATCGTATATTCGCAACTTCTTCTTGTTGAATCAGAAGTTTTAAGGAAATCCAGATCAGCATGCCTCCTCCAACCACCTTAATATAAGGAATGGAGAGTAACCAGGTTGCTATACCAGTAAGTGTAATTCTTAAAATAACGGCTCCAAGTGTCCCCCAAAGAATAGCCTTTTTCCGTTGCATGGGGGGTAATCTGCGGCTGGCCATCCCCACTACTACAGCATTATCTCCGCTTAACACTAAGTCAATGATAATAATATTTAAGAAAGCAATGAGAAATTGTGTGTCCATTCTGCTTCTGCCCCCTCCCTTTTCAAAACATATATATTTCACTTGTCCGCTTTTAAGTACGCTTAATTAAACGGGTATGAGGTATTGGGATTAAAAATTAAGAGCTTACCCAGTTAAGATGAGTAAGCCCCTATTTTAAAGAAATATTAGATTTTTCTAGGATTCTTTAACCAGCAATGATTTGTGATCCAAGCTGATTTTGCCTTCCTTCTTTAATTGCCCTATCATCCGACTAGCTGTTTCTCGTGTAGTCCCGACCATATTAGCAATGTCTTGATGGGTTAGGTCAATCTCTAGTTCATAGAAATCTCCAACCTTCTTACCCATATTCTTAGCCAAAAAGCCAAGAACATTTAAAATCTTCTCCGACATATCCTTACTTAAAACAGTAGCAAGTCGCATATGAAGCTCACGAATCTTACCATCTAATTCCTGTAAGAATTTTAAAGTTAAGCTTGGACTCTGTTCCAAGAACTGTGTAAATTGATTAACAAGCATAAAATATAACTGTCCATCCTCGATGGCTTCCGCAGTTGCTGGATAAGTACTTCCACCATACCAGCCTACATGTGGGAGCATATCCCCTTTATCAATAAGGTTAACAATCTGCTCTCGACCATCTTCTGTGGTTTTATAAATCTTAACCCTGCCACGATCAATGAAATAGATAACCTCACAATGTTCTCCCTCGTAGAACAGAATGTCCCTTTTCTTCACTTCTCTCGGTCTCATAAGACTGGAAATTTGCTCTAATTCGAATGGTGTGCAATTCTGAAAAAGTTGAATCCGTGCAAGCAATTGAGGAAGATTGTTTGGCACTAGGCATCGCTCCTAACACTATTTATCTA
>DATFAS010000079.1:0-4306 GCA_035254305.1 Bacillota bacterium | reverse complement strand
ATTTTGAACGAAGGACTTCGACTGTTAGTGCCTTAAAGAGGAATGGTACTAACTTAACGGCTATGGGATAGTCGGGATCGCTTGGTCATTAGCACTCGTTGGAGTGTTTTACCCAAGAATCCCCCACTTCAAAATGGCGACAGCCATTTAAGTGGCGGGAGGATTCAATAGAGCATTGATTATTGGTCGAAAAAAACATGTTTCCCAAAATACTGGCTCTTTTCAAGGATCAGTATCCCAAAGTAAACTACAAACTTATACAAAAGGGTATGGAATACACGCTAGATTCAATACCCTTATTTGTAATTAAATGCTTTACATTTCGTTACTTTTAAGGTTTAATTGCCCCAAAAAAATTTTTTGAAGTTCCATGCAAATAGTTTTAAAATAATACCCTAATGTTTCCCCATGCAGCCAAGACCGATAAAACCGATTTCTGTCATAGCTATTAATCTCCTCTAGCTACCTATATTGTCAGATCATAAGAGTATAATCAAACTTGATATAGAATGCTTTTTGTTCCATATAGAAGAATTTAGAGTTAAGCGGGAAAACTCAATGCTTAAATACACCCGATCTTGGGATGCTTTTTCCAACATCAATATCCACGTTCCCGGTTTACTACCCCATCTAATGGCTGTCCTTCTATATAGTATTGTAGATTCTCTACAAAAAAGTGACTTACGCTATCAATTGTACTTGGTCCCGACAGGTGAGAAGTAACATACACATTCGGGATCGACCAGAAGGCGTGATCTTTTGGCAGCGGTTCTATCTCAAATACATCAAGAACGGCTGCTTGAAGATGCCCCGATTGCATGACATCTATTAAATCATCTTCGTTAACCAATGCTCCTCGGCCCACATTAATCAAGCAAGCATTCTGTTTCATGGTTAAAAGAAGATCCTTGTTAACGATATGACGTGTAGCATCTGTTAAGGGAAGGGTAAGAACCAAATAGTCCAGATCTTTTACAAATTCACTCCACTGATCCGGGCCAAAGTGGTAATTTACTAATGAAGCATTTGTTCCACTAAAGCTTAGCCCATGTACATTCATGTCAAAGGCTCGAGCTCTACGGACAATCTCAGAACCGATTGATCCAAGACCAGCCACTCCCATCGTTTTACCCGCCAAAGATTCAGAAATGAAAGGGTCCCATTGCCTTTCTTTCTGCGATTGTCTCATACGAGATCCGTTCTTAGCTATATACAAAAGGAACATAAAAACATATTCAGATATATAAGCTCCGAACTGATTGACAATTCGGGTGAGAATAATGTCCTGAGGGATGGAACAGTCCGCGACCAAGTCATCGACACCAGCTCCCATCGACTGAAACCAGCGAACAGAGGAGGCAAGAGGCTGGTTAAGTAACTCCAAAGGGAACCTCCATCCCAAAATAACTTCCGTACCTGGCAACAGCTTTATTGCTTCTTCTAATGTAGAAGCTGATTGTACAGATTTAAACCCGTAACGGTGTATAGATTTAGTATAAGCTTCAACTTTTGAGTAATCTGGATTAAAGACTAGAATGTTAGGCTGAATCATTTTTTTCTCCTCGTATGATATTAATATTGGAATTTCTATGTTGTTCCCTAGTGAAGTTTTTATAGCTAAATAAAAACCAACTGACATATTTACCGCTGGGAGAAGAAACGGGCTTTAAAACCATCAATTAGCAATCATCTATCCAGACTTCGTGGACAGAGATTATGATTTTTTATCAAGATTATCCTTCATAAGGGTTGCGATTTCTCGAATATCATCAATGATGGATTTCTCCAATCTTTGAATGACAAGTTCTTGTCGGTCAATGGGATGGTTTTGATTCAACTTTGCTTTATCTTCAATATTATCAATTTTAATTTTAAATCCTACAATAGCTTTCGTCATCCCTTCTATAGTTTTCTTGCTTTTTATAGAGCCAGATTACGAAGGAGGGGAACATCATTCTAGAAATTACGCCTGCGATTGATAGCAGCAAGAAAGAGCCGCTGTACATACAACTCTATGAATATGCTTTGAATGGTTTTAAGGTCATTTTGACAAGTCGAGATCCAAAAATGGGGTGGCTAGAACAAGATCTGCCATGGTAATACAACCATGGCAGAGAAGATTTCTATTATGCAATGGTGATGACTTCGTGTCTGGCCGCTAAATCTAAGAAATGGTTCATTCCAGAAATCTCTCCAGCAATCATTTTCCCCTCAACATTATAATAATCGACACAGGTTTTGCAGGCTAATACGGCAACCCCTTTATCCTGTAGTTCCTTAAGATGCACCGATACAAGGGAATCATGAGTCAAGGCAAAAACGCCCCGATTCATGAAAAATACAGCTTGAGGCAATTCCTCTCTCTGTTTCAGTAAGGTAAAGAAGGATTCTAGAACAGTTTCTCCAAGGGAAGCGTCCCCTTTTCCAAACTGGTCGGAAGTAACAAGTATCACTTTATTATGCAAATTGTTCGTCTCCCTTCATGATAAACTACTCTATTAGTTTGGCGAAAATTTTATTATAATGCACAATCCATTCACAAAAGAACTAGGTCGATGCTCCTTCGAGGGCTACAATTGAATTTGAGCAGCGGAAAATTCAAGAGAGCATGTAATGAAAGTAGCAAATAATTCATGAATTCATTTCAATTAATAAATAAAAGAATAGGGAATTAATCCCCATCCTTTTACAAATACACATTTATATAACTACTCGAATGTAAAAGTAAATATCTTGACCAACCTTTGTCGGTTCAGTGACAAGTTGGTATCCATGTTTAACGGCTTCTTCTGGTACACTTCGAAATGATTGTGGACAATCCGCAATAACCTGCAAAACTTGACCTATCTTCATGGTTTTTAGCGCATCCAGCGCATATATGACTGGATAAGGTCAAGGCTCACCGCGAATGTCTAAGGTGTAATCTATATTTCCATCAATTTGTGACATACCCTAGGCCTCCGTAGTACGATTAGTTAGCTGTTTCGTTTCTTTATTTTTAAGTCCACTACCATAGCGATAATGGGATTCCCACCAATTGGAGAGAAGGAACCAAACGATCAACATAGAAATAGTTCCAAATAGTGCACCGTAGGGCCCCCACATTTGGATTAAGTTAGCTTTTGGCCAATCTTTTGCAAGTGCATTAAACATTCCAAGGTGGTCCCACCCGTAAGCTAAAAGTGTGGCGCCAACAATATTTCCTATACCAACAACCCAGAATATCACTTGGCCTTCCATAGCGCGGTACATCATACCAGTTTCACAACCACCCGCAAGAACGATACCAAATCCAAAAAGGAGGCCACCAATAACAGTGCTTGGAGCGGCTACTTTAATCAGGGCGACAGAGCCGTGTTGAATATAGAAAAATGTAATCACAACACTCACCATCATACCTACCGCGATTGCTTTAGACATGAGTGCGCGACCGCTAATCCATAAATCACGGAAAGCTGAGGTGAAGCAAATTTGTCCTCGTTCAATAAGAACCCCAAATAAGACTCCAGCAATACATGCAGTAGCTAAAAGATGATTGCCGACTGTGAAGAAATAGATGACAATTCCAATGTAGAAACAAGCAATGAGTAAACCTAAGATTGGTTGAATATTAGAACTCCGTGATTGCCCTGTTCCAATCGGCTTAAATGACCCTTTTTGCAATATGGGTTTTCCCAGCCACCAACGAGTGTTAACTACCTTAACACCAAAGAAGGTTCCAATAGCGGTAGTAAGCATGAATATCCATGAATGAAATGAAAACTGAGGAACACCTGTAAAAAAGGCAGCTAAATTACAACCTAGTGCGAGTCGCGCCCCAAATCCGGCTGTAATTCCACCAATAAATCCTTGGATTAAACGGCGCTTTTGTCTTGGAACGCGGATTTTAAAGCTATTGCTAAGTAGTATGGTAATAAGTGCTCCCAAAAACATACCGATAACGATCCATCCATCTGTGCGATTAAAGGGAGTTCCCTGCATGCCAATTAGTTTAAAATAGGCCCATTGTGAAATATCCACCCCGAACCACTGTAGAACGTGTCCTCCAAATCTGGTAAATTCTCCAGTAACTGCCCAAACCGTTCCTGTTATACCAAAATATAAAGCACTAATCAAACCAGCAAGACTGATGGCAATATAGGGATTCCAGTATTCTTTGAAAATTTTACGATAAACAATCACTAAAATCCGCCACCTCCATTCCCGAAACATTATAAAGGATATAACATTATCTTATTATATATAGGCAAATTTCTTCAACCATAATTTTAGAAACCCTAATTAACAATTAGAAGATCCCTGCGTT
>DATFAS010000078.1:0-7980 GCA_035254305.1 Bacillota bacterium | reverse complement strand
AAATCATCATAATTTTTTTGAATAGGAGTAGATTTCGATGCCTTTAGTTTCTATGAAAGATATGTTGGATAAAGCTCTGACAGGAAAATATGCAGTAGGACAATTCAATATTAATAACTTGGAATGGACACAAGCTATTTTAGCTGCTGCACAAGAAGAACAGTCCCCTGTTATTTTAGGTGTATCTGAAGGGGCTGCTCGTTATATGGGTGGATTCAAAACGATAGTTAATATAGTCAAAGGTTTATTAGAAGACATGAATATTAATGTACCTGTAGCGATTCACCTTGATCATGGTTCTAGTTTAGCAAAATGTAAAGAAGCGGTAGACGCCGGTTTCACATCGGTGATGATCGATGCTTCCCATCATTCTTTCCAAGAGAATGTAGAAATCACCAAAAAAGTGGTTGAGTACGCGCGTGATCGAGGTGTTTCAGTTGAAGCTGAGCTCGGAACTGTTGGTGGGCAAGAAGATGATGTGGTAGCAGATGGAGTGATTTATGCTAATCCGGAGGAATGCAAACGATTAGTTGAACTAACTGGCATTGATTGCCTAGCTCCTGCACTAGGTTCTGTACATGGCCCTTATAAAGGAGAGCCTAAATTAGGTTTTAAGGAAATGGAATTAGTCCAAGAAATGACGAAGGTACCATTAGTATTACATGGTGGTACTGGAATCCCAACAGAACAAATCAAACGATCTATCTCACTTGGTACGGCAAAGATTAACGTGAATACTGAAAACCAAATTGCTTTCACGAAGGTGGTACGTGAAGTATTAGGTTCAAACCAGGAAGTTTATGATCCACGTAAATTTATCGGGCCAGCTAGAGATGCTATTAAAGAAACTGTTAAAGCAAAAATCCGTGAGTTTGGGTCAGTTGGACAGGCTTAAACACAATCATTAGGATTACGGCGAAAAGGATATTTTCGTTATATGGCATTTGAACAAAACCATGTTCATATCATGTTGATATGGATGGGTCCAACCATTTCCATCCGTAAAAACTTGAAACATCCTACACGGATGTGCTATGCTATGTAAACAATCTCAAACAAAGGGATTGCCCATTAACTTTGTGTATAAATTTGTCGTGCTAGATGGGGAGTTGGCGGTGCCCTGTAACCCGCAATCCGCCTTAGCGGGATTGAATTCCCATTTTAGGTGCTAACATGTGAGGTTTGCCTTACTTAAGTGGTGTTGACGATTGGGTCCTACGCAATGGGAACCCATGAAACTGGTCAGGTCCGGAAGGAAGCAGCCATAAGTGGTCCTTTCCATGTGCCGCAGGGAAAGCCTAGTTTGAGCTAAGTTAAGTAAGTAACGCTTGGTTGTTTGTATCAAGAATGGGTGCACGGCATAAATTTTATAAGGGTCCAGTGGAATCTATCCACTGGATCTTTTACATATTTACGCATCCAAGACTATTTGTTAAAACAAAAACAGGTATAGTATACTGTAGTTATTCAATAAAAGAATTGGGAGTGTCCCATCCATGGCCTACCGTGCTTTATACCGCGTTTTTCGCCCTCAAACATTCGAGGATGTTGTGGGACAGGAGCATGTGACGCGAACATTGCAGAATGCATTAAAAGAAAATCGATTTTCTCACGCTTACCTGTTCAGTGGTCCACGCGGAACGGGGAAGACCAGCGCGGCCAAAATTCTAGCTAAGGCCGTAAACTGTCAGAATGGTCCTGCAAAAGAACCCTGCAATGAATGTCTTGCATGTACCGGAATTACGGAAGGTTCGGTTGTTGATGTGATGGAAATTGATGCAGCCTCCAACCGTGGGGTTGAAGAAATTCGTGATATTCGGGATAAAGTGAAGTTTGCTCCTACCGAAGTACGCTATAAGGTTTACATAATTGATGAAGTCCATATGTTAACCACGGAGGCTTTTAATGCCTTGTTGAAGACTTTGGAGGAGCCACCTGCACATGTTCTATTTATACTAGCAACAACTGAGCCCCATCGCCTACCAGCAACCATTATTTCACGCTGCCAACGCTTTGATTTTCGTAGAATCACAGCTAAGGCTATGGTGGATCGCTTACGATATATCGCCCAGACGGAAACGATTCAAGTGGCAGATGAGGCTTTAGCCTTGATTGCGCGTGTCTCCGAAGGCGGAATGCGCGATGCATTAAGCTTATTCGATCAGGTTTATTCCTATTCAGGGGAAGAAATTAAGATTGATGATGTTGTGTTAGTGACAGGTGTAGTTTCTCAAACCCTTCTTGCAGAGGCTGCCCAAATGGTATTGAACCGGGATACATCAGGTTTGATGGAACTCATTCAGGGCGTCATTACAGAGGGGAAAAATCCAGAACAATTTTTAGATGATATGCTCCTTTACTTCCGTGATCTACTCTTATATAAGACGGCTCCCCATTTAGATGAGCTGCAGCACCGGATCGTGGGTGATTCGGAATTTCAAGAGCTGGCTGAATCGTTCTCGAAGCCGTTACTTTATTCGATTATTGAGCAATTGAATCGAATGAACAGTGATATGAAATGGTCTACACACCCTAAAATTATTTTGGAAATGGGCCTAATTCGTTTGCTTGAAGTCAATTCAAGCCTGCGAGAGGAAAAGGAAGAGGTAGAGTCATCGAAGATAACGGAGCTTCTTCAGAGAATACAGCAACTAGAGAGACGGATTTCACAAGGAGTGCCATTACCTACAACATCCTCTACAGGAACGGCCTCGGCCTCCACAGTGACATCTCCTCAAAGGGTAACTACAAAAAATCCTGGAATACCAGCAACGGTCAAAATCTCCGAACATCGAATCAAGGAAGTAGCTGGCTCCTCTGTAGATCAAGATCTAAATCGAATCACTCAAATGTGGCCAGATATTCTAAGTAAGGTGAAGAAGAAGAGAATCCAGGTGCATGCCTGGCTTCTAGATGGTACCCCCGTTGCGATTGGAGTAGGCGGCCTAGTCGTTAGTTTTAAAAGTGCGATTCACCGTGAGACAACGGAAAGAAGCAACCATAGAGAAATTATTGAAGAGGTCCTATTCGCATCTTGGGGTTCTCCACTAGAATTACTTACACTGATGGAGAATCAATGGGAAGGTATTGGGGCAGAGCAGAAAAAAACAGGTAGTGAGCATGTTGAAGAAAAATTAAGTCAATCTGATCCTTTCTTGGAAGAAGCATTAAAACTGGTTGGAGAATCTTTACTTGAAATTAAGGATTGAATAAAGAATACTATATGGATTGGGATAAATTAACTTTGGGGGGAATTTAGATGCGTAATCAATTTGGTGGCGGTAATATGAATGGAATGATGAAACAAGTTAAGAAAATGCAGGATCAAATGATGAAAGCTCAAGAAGAGCTAAAGCTTAAAACAGTTGAGGGTTCAGCTGGTGGAGTTGTAACAGTGGTCACTAATGGACACAAGGAAATTCAATCTATAACCATTAAGCCTGAGGCAGTAGATCCGGATGATGTAGAAATGCTGCAAGATTTAGTGTTAACTGCTGTAAATGATGCTCTCCGTAAAGTAGATGAATTGTCTAATAAGGAGATGGGAAAATTCACAGGTGGGATGAATCTCCCTGGCTTGTTCTAGGGGGAAGGAATGTACTATCCCGAACCGATAGCAAAATTAATTGAAGGATTTACTAAATTGCCGGGAATTGGTCCGAAAACAGCATCTCGTTTGGCTTTTTTTGTTTTAAATATGAAGGAAGATGATGTGATGGACTTAGCAAGAGCATTGGTGAATGCTAAACGAAATTTGCTCTATTGTTCTAAGTGTCAAAACATTACGGATGTGGATCCTTGCTATATTTGTAGTGATAAATCAAGAGATAATTCCTGTATCTGTGTAGTTCAAGAACCAAAGGATTTAATTGCCATGGAGAAAACGAAGGAGTTCCGGGGCTTGTATCATGTTCTTCATGGTGCCATTTCTCCTATGGATGGAATTGGGCCTGAAGATATTCGTTTACCAGAGTTATTGAATCGTTTGAAGGATGAACAAGTAACGGAATTGATTCTAGCTACTAATCCGAATATTGAAGGGGAAGCTACAGCCATGTATATTTCTAGACTTATTAAGCCATTTGGTATTAAGGTTACGAGAATTGCACATGGTCTTCCTGTTGGTGGAGATTTGGAATATGCTGATGAAGTCACACTTACTAAGGCTTTAGAAGGCAGAAGAGAAATATAGAATACCCGAGAACTGGACCTATTAGGTTCAGTTCTTTTTTTATATCGTTAAGCATAATCATTAGTAAATCCGGAGGTGGATAAGCTTTGTTTAAGAAAATGAATGAGGGGCGTAGGGTCAGAACTATGATCATTGATGAACGTAGAAGATTATTAATGGGTATTCAATTAGCAAAACATCAATGGCAATTTGGTGAAGGGCATCAAGATGAAAGTGATCGGAAATTTAACCTACAAGATATTTTAGAAAGAAGATATATGTATTTGTTAAATGTAGCGAAGAAGCAAAAGCTCCATGCGTTAAGAGAAGGATAATTGCCCGGAGGTGAGGGGATGTCAGCAACGATTATTTGGTTAATAGTTGCATTAGGGGTTGTGCTACTTTCCATATTATTTGGACAATCTATCTGGCGACCGGTTAAATGGCTTGGATATGGTCTTTTTAAGGTAGCAATGGGGGCACTATTATTATTTGTGTTTAATTCGTTTGGAGGATATTATGATTTCACTATCCCCATTAATCCTATAACAGCAGCTCTTTCTGGGTTTTTAGGGATTCCTGGTCTTGCTGCTTTAGCGGTGATAAAGGGTTATTTTATATAATAATTCAATGTCCTAGTAGCTCAGTTGGATAGAGCAACGGCCTTCTAAGCCGTGTGTCGGGAGTTCAAATCTCTTCTGGGACGCATATTCCAAGGGCCCTTAGCTCAGTTGGTCAGAGCAGTCGGCTCATAACCGATTGGTCGCAGGTTCGAATCCTGCAGGGCCTACCATTATAAGAGTTAGATTTGAAACTCCAGGATAACTGGGGTTTTTTGTTTGAATGTGGGGAAAACTATATTGGGGATTTTTAGGGCTTAGATTCCAATCTCCATTATCAATTATTCATCAATCAATAAGGAAGGGTGGACTATAATGGTTGATTCAAGAAAATGCCTAGTTGGAGTGGTTGGTGGGAATTCATTTGGCTTTGCTGTTACCTTGGATCTGGTAGAGCAGGGCTTCTTCGTTGTTGTTGTTGATCCTTCAGTGCTTGATCCACAGGACATCATCGATCCTTCAATTGGTAATTTCATGTTCAATACAGTCCATTCTGCATTCGAACATGGATTATTGGAGATAACCAATGATCTCTCAAAATTAAACCAAGCCACCTTGATTTTTGATTGTGTGGGGATCGAGGATTGTTCCTTAAGAAAGAATGCAGAAGTGATCCTTCCCCATTTGCAAGAGAACAGCTGCTATATTATAAAAAATACTGTTCCAGTCGGTACAGGAGATAGCTTACAAGAATGGTTTGATCAGAGAGACAAGAAAATTGAGGTTATTTCTTATCCTGAATTGTATAGAGAAGAAACAGCACCTGTCCCTATCAATCAACCCTCCTATATTGTTCTTGGTGGTGATGTTCTTCATCCCGGAATCCATTCTTTACGTCGTTTGCTGTACCGTGATTCATTACCCATTATTATGACTAGTCGAAAAGAAGCGGAAATGATCAAGCTAGCCGTAAGCACATTCATAGCGACAAAGCTGTCTTTCGTAAATCAAATGGCTTCACTGTGTGAAGCGATGGGAATTGATATCGTAACGGTTGCTCGTACGATTGGTATTGATCCTGGAATTGGTCAAGCCTATCTTCAGCCTGGTATAGGAGTTGTTGAACCTTATCTTAAGGAAGTGGAGCTGACGATGGAACAAGCGAATAGGAAGGGGGTATTAACACCACTTTTGGATGCTGTGTTAAAGGTGGATCAAAACCAAAAAAATTGGGTGATTACGAAGCTGACAAGGAAGTATCCAATTGTAAAAGGGAAAAAAATTGCAGTTTGGGGTGGAAACATGATAGGAGTAGAGGGGATTCTACAGCAACTGGCTGCTCAATGTACTGAGATTAAATTGCACTACATTACTCAGCTAGACAATACAATAGAACAAATGGCGTGGTTCTCGAATCATATGGATGCTGTAGAAGATACACAGGCGCTAATTATTTTGTCTAATTTAAGGGAGTATATAGAATCAGACCTAGATTTCATAAAGCAAAAGATGATCACTCCCTTCATTGTGGATGCAATGAGCTTGTTTCCTCCTGAAATGATGGAGGATCGAGGGTTTGAATATATTTCAGTAGGTAGAAAAGTCTGAACATAATGTATAAATCCCCAGAAAACCTGTTAATAATGATTTTAAAACAGGTAGGGTGTGATATGGAATGGAACAGACCGATAAAATCTGTATTGTGTGCGGAAATAAGAGAGAAGAAGGAATAACGATTTGGAACTCTTTTATCTGTCATACATGTGAACAGGAAATGGTCCGTACAGATGTAATGGATGAGAAATATTCATTCTTTGTAGAGAAGATGCGAAATATTTGGAGGCTAGATGCTTAAAGATTACCCGAGTAGTCTTTCCCATAACGAGTAGGGGGAGGGCTATTTTTATTTTTCAATGCTTAAGCTAGAATAGTATAGTATCCTCGAAATAATGGGATGAGAAAGTGGGGAACCATCGTGTTGGATCAACAGGAAGTTCCATTGGTACAAGCCCTAGAAGAATATAATAAAAAAGAACCTGTTCGATTTCATGTACCCGGTCATAAGGGTAGGGAAAGGAATACAGGATTTTTTTCGAATATCTATCCATATGATGTTACTGAAATCCCAGGACTGGATGATCTTCATGACGCACAGGAAGCGATCCTGAAGGCACAACAACTTGCGGCAGAGGCATTCGGTGCGGATGAAACCTTCTTCCTTATTGGTGGCAGTACAGTAGGGAATATAGCAATGGTGATGGCGGCGTGTCACCCCGGTGATCAAATTTTGGTGCAAAGAAACGTACATAAATCTGTTATACATGGTTTAATACTAGCTAGGGCAAAGCCTATTTATTTGAACCCTGAAATCGATCGAACAACAGGCCATGCCTTAACTGTGTCGGTTAATCATTTGAAGAAAATGTTAAATCTTAATCCTCAGGTAAAAGCTGTTTTTCTTAGCAATCCTAATTATTATGGGATGGGGATGAGACTTCGCCCTTATGCAGAGCTATGTAATGAATATCATATTCCACTACTTGTAGATGAAGCTCACGGAGCTCACATGGGGTTTGGATCTATACCATCTGGTGGTATGCAGGAGGGGGCAACAGCCGTAGTTCAATCTACTCATAAAATGCTAACCTCTATGACCATGTCTTCCATGCTTCATCTTAAGGGAGATTTACTCGATTCTGGGCGTATTCGCCAGCTATTAGCGATGCTTCAATCGAGCAGCCCCTCCTACCCTTTAATGGCTTCGTTAGATCTTGCAAGGAGAGAAATGGCTACTAAGGGAAATGAGAGGATTGCAAGTTCCCTAACCTTAGCTCGTCAACTAGTTCAAGGGATTAAAAATTTAAACATACAATGGCTACAGGTTGTCGAACAAGGGAATTATGACTACTTAGACCCACTGAAAATAACCCTGCGAACTACAGCCTGTGAATTCAATGGGCATAAATTAAAACAATTTCTTGAGGGATATCATATCTACCCAGAGCTAGCAGATGATCGGCATGTGCTGCTTCTTCTATCCGTGAATACGACAAAGAGGGATGTTCAACGAACCGTTGAGGTGATTTCTTATCTTCCTAAATTACATTCAGTAGTAGGAAACACCGAGCATCCTATAGCCCATCTCTTCTCTCAAGAAGTTGTGCTTACACCTCATGAGGCCTTCTATCGGGAAACGAAGATGGTTCCATGGAGGGAAGCGATAGGGCAGATTTGTGGTGAATTGATCGC
>DATFAS010000077.1:0-25751 GCA_035254305.1 Bacillota bacterium | reverse complement strand
AGGGGGTCGCAGGTTCGAATCCTGTCTTCCCGACCATCATTATGCGGGTGTAGTTCAATGGTAGAACTCCAGCCTTCCAAGCTGGTCGCGTGGGTTCGATTCCCATCACCCGCTCCATCTAAAATTAATTTTGCGTGCTCGTAGAGTACTGAAGAATAATGGGCCCATAGCTCAGCTGGTTAGAGCGCACGCCTGATAAGCGTGAGGTCGGTGGTTCGAGTCCACTTGGGCCCACCATATCCATCATAGGGAAATTACACCAACGTCATTAGGCGTTTTTTTATTTTATAGAGGCTACTAATCTAATAAGAGCCCTTAAGGCTCTTATTTCCTTTTTTATCTTAGATTTCATCAAAATAGGGTCCTCTCAGGCCCTTATCAGTGTTTAATCCCCCAATTTTTCAGATTAGCCAACCAATAAGGGACTAGAAGACCCTTATTTCCTTCCTTTTATCCAAATTCATCAAAATAGAGTCCTCCAAGACCCTTATCAATACCTCAACTCTTAATTTTGTTTCTCCCTTCCCTTTGTGATCGTTTTTTCTGTTTCTATAAATTTCCGACCATGTTAAGATATAAAGATGCGGAGACATTTCTTACATCAGGATTTAAGGAAAGAAGGAAGTGAAAAGTTTGAAAGATGTTTTTCGTAAATTAGCTGATTTTCTTGGTTTGGACAGGACAACTGAGCTCCCTTCAGAAGAGGATACATCAGGTGATAGTGATCGAGAGATCAAACCGGACATTCAGGTGAGAACAAAGGTGATCTATCCACAGAATCGCCAAAATCAAGGTTCGTCTCATTTCCGTTTCCCTATTATCCCAGATGAAGTTCAGAAAGAGGCAAAGCCAAAGAATGATCCACAAATAACAGTGAAACTTGAGCCGATTTCTAGGAAACCGGACATTCCAGCTAACCCAATTCAAAACAATAACGACTCCAAGGTTACAAAAAAGCCTTTTAAGCCAACGGAAATTGTCTCACCTGTTTTTGGGAGAAAAGATCCAAGATTAACCCCTGAATACCGATATGAAGGGAGAGCTTCAAAAGTCTCCAACGATTCTAAAGAATCATTTCGTGAAGCTCGAAGATCTGATACGGCAGCAGCTCCAACAGTGAAAAATGATAAAATAGTTGATGAACTCCTCAACAATACTCCGGAGGATCTAGATAAGCTCAAATCTGCCTTGGGATCACAAGAAGATATTGTACAAAATAGTCAGGTAATTAGCGATGGGGATAACCTTGAGAAACCATCTGCTTCAAGCATAGCTAATCAACTTTTACCAAGCTTATCACTCTCTTCCGAGGGATTAGAAGATGATATCGGTGGATTAAACTCAAATAAGATTGTCATACCAGAAATTTCACAAATGAACAACAAAGAAATTAACGATAAAATGGAGAATAAGGAGTTTCGATTTTCCAATTTGGACGATCAAAGATTTCAAAATCAACATTCTCTTAACGTAGTGCTTACTGTTGAACCGATGAATAATCATCAGGTTCTATTGGATGAAGAGAGTAAGCCATTTGGCTTGAAGAGTCGACAAGAAGCAAACATTTTTATTATTCCAGATACTGAAGATTATATTAATCAACCTGATTTAGATAGGACTACAGTTTTAGAAGAAAATCGGTCTAGGCAAGCCGAGGATATCGAAGTAAATAGTGTATTATCCAACGAGGTTCCTTCATCCTTAAAATTGTCAACACACGATGCGAAGGCGATTCAATCGATTGATTCTATTGAAACCACGAACCAACATAAAATTTACGAACAGCCAGCTTCAGGTTTGGATGTAGGGGTTAAGCAAGAACAATTCTCCCCTATTTCACCGAGGAAATCGGAAGGGTACACCACAGCTAGCTCTATAGCTACTGGTAATTATATCTTTCCTGACTTAGGTTATCTTCAGGAGGAGCCTAGGCTATCCTATGTGGATGATCATTATACGGATCAGCAAATTGAGAAGCTTATCGTGACATTAGAGAATTTCAGTGTAAAAGCGGATGTAATTGGTGTGGTAAAGGGTCCAACTGTTACTCGATATGAATTACAACCTGCACCAGGTGTTAAGGTTAATAAATTTACTAACCTAATTGATGACATTAAGTTAGCATTGGCAGCAAAGGATATACGAATGGAAGCGCCGATCCCGGGAAGATCTGCTATTGGAGTTGAGGTACCTAACGAGGTAAGTTTACCAGTTTTTATCCGATCAATTCTTCAATCAGAAGAGTTTATTCAAAACAAATCCCCTCTTGCCATAGCATTAGGTAGAGATATTTCTGGGAACCCAGTTATTGGGGATTTAAAGAAAATGCCTCATGGACTTATTGCGGGTTCTACTGGTTCAGGAAAAAGTGTCTGTGTAAATTCCATTATTATCAGTCTTTTATATAAAGCGAAGCCTGAAGATGTTCGATTGATTCTTATTGATCCGAAGGTGGTTGAATTAGCTCCATATAATCATATTCCACACCTTCTAACACCTGTTGTTACAGACCCCAAACAAGCAACAGCAGCACTGAAGTGGGCTGTTGAAGAGATGGACGGGCGGTATGAGAAATTTGCGGATACAGGTGCTAGAGATATTGAACGTTATAATTTGATAGTCCAACGTGAAGGAAAAGAAAAGCTTCCTTATATTGTTATCATTATTGATGAACTAGCAGACCTTATGATGGTATCCCCCCATGATGTAGAAGAGTCGATTTGTCGAATTGCACAAAAGGCACGTGCTTGTGGTATTCACTTATTATTAGCAACCCAGCGACCATCCGTTGATGTTATAACCGGTTTAATTAAAGCTAATATTCCTACTCGCATTGCTTTTGCGGTATCATCACAAGTGGATTCACGAACGATTCTCGACATGTCAGGAGCTGAGAGATTACTTGGAAAAGGGGATATGCTTTACTATCCTGTTGGTGAAGCAAAGCCTACTCGTCTTCAGGGTAATTTTGTATCTGATGATGAGATTGAGTTAGTTGTCGATCATATAAAGGCTCAACAAAAAACGGTCTATCTATTTGATAAAGAGGAACTTTCTAAAGCCACATCGAATCCTATGGAAAATGACGATGAATTATTTGAAGAAGCTTTACTTTTTGTAGTGGAACAGGGACAAGCTTCTTCGTCATCTCTACAGCGTCGCTTTCGGATTGGATATAACCGTGCAGCCCGTTTGGTTGACATGATGGAAGCAGAAGGGTTTATATCAGCTCAATCTGGAAGTAAACCAAGAGAGGTATTACTAAAAATGGATGAGTATCGGAATCTTTTTGGTTAAGGTTGAATGACTACCCTCGTGCTTAATGGGATATGTTGATAGAGCCATTCAATATCTTCATTTTTCATTCGAATGCAGCCTTGACTCACATGTTTACCGATAGAACTAGGATCATTGGTACCATGTATACCGTATTTATAGCCGTCTGTATGAGGAACATTCAAGCCAAGCCAACGGGTCCCTACTGGGTTTCGTGAATCTCCCCCTGGTATATTCTTTGGAATGTACCAGGGGTTTTTTACTTTACGTGTTATTTGGAAGCTTCCTATTGGGGTAAGATGAACAGCTTTCCCTGTTGCGATGGGAAAATGGAAAATAGGTTGATCATTCAGTATAACAATCAATTGGTTACTTGATTTATCAATTAATAGATATACCTCCTCCTCCTCTGCAGAAGCAAAGGAAGTGAATGAATGAAAAATAATTAGAATAAGGATTAAAATGAGTCGCATGATTATTTCACCTTCTTAAAGAATAATGTTACAGAATGGTAATAAGTTTTGATTGAATATTAGCTAACCAAAGGGGGATCTATAAAACTTGAGAAAGAAAGGGCTTCTTTCGATGTTAGTATTAACTCTTGGTCTTAGTTTATTTGTATTAGGTTGTGGTAGAGGAACAGATCAGGGATTGAACCATCAAGCCAACAAGCCAACAGATCAACAGCAATATGGAACGCCTGATTCAATCATCATTGCAACAGGAGGGACATCTGGAACTTACTATTCACTTGGTGCAGGAATAGCCAAAATCTTTACGGAAAAAGCTCAGGTTAACGCCTCTGTCCAGAGTACAAGTAATTCTATCGAGAACATGCGTGTAATTAAGAAGAGACAAGTTGACTTGGCTCTAACCAAAGGGGATATCGCTGATTATGCCTCGAAAGGGGTCAACATGTTTAAAGAAAGTGGTGCTATCAAAAATTTGAAAGTGATAGCTTCACTGTATAATGAAACGATTCAGATTGTAGTTGCTAAGAATAGTACCATTCGAACGATACAGGATCTAAAGGGAAAACGTGTAGCTATTGGTGCATTTAATAGTGGAATCGAGGCAAATGCTGAGCAGCTACTTGAAATATACGGTATAAAATTTAGTGATTTAGGTAAGACAGAATATCTTGATTTTGGAGAAGCGTCTAGCCATTTACAGGATGGAAGTATCGATGCAGCTTTCATTACAGCGCCAGCTCCCATTGCTGCTGTTAATGAGCTTGCGATAACGAAAGGAATTCGCATCATTGGGCTTGATGCTGAGCATATGAAGCAGTTAATCCAAAAGTATCCATACTATGTGGAGCAGCCGATCCTTAAGGGTACATATCCTGGATTTGACCAAGAGGTTCAGACAGTTGCTGTTAAGACCCAGCTAGTTGCCCGGTCTGAATTAGATGAGGCGATGGTCTATCATTTAACAAAAACACTATTTGAAAATCTAGACCAAATGAAGAAGATACAAAAGCAAGCTGAACAGATTAAACTTGAAACAGCTCTTGAGGGAGTCAGCCTAGAGCTTCATTCTGGTGCTGTCAAGTATTATCAAGAGAAAGGGATTAAGAAATGAGGAGCTTTTCTTTTTAGTTAAAAATATGATAGACAATTTTGTTATAATAAAATCAAGATAAATTTGAGGGCAGAATGGTGGTAACAATGAGCGATAAATTAACCCATTTTAATGAACAAAGTCGAGCTAAGATGGTCGATATATCCGATAAACAAACAACCAAAAGAGAAGCCATTGCTATGAGTTATGTAGAGATGGAAATTGAAACAATGGCAAGGATTAAGGAAGGGCGAATAGGTAAAGGAGATGTACTTGCTGTTTCACAGGTGGCTGGAATTATGGCTGCGAAAAAGACATCCGAAATCATTCCTATGTGCCATCCTATTCCATTAACAGGTGTGGATATTGAGTTTTCTTTTTTGTCAGAGCAAAAAATTGAGATTAAGGCAAGAGCCAAGACCACAGGCAGTACTGGAGTGGAGATGGAAGCATTAACAGCCGCAAGTGTTGCTGCGTTGACGATTTATGATATGTGCAAGGCAATGGATAAAGGAATGGTTATTGGTCCTACGTATTTGTTAAGAAAGTCCGGTGGCAAGAGTGGAGATTTCGTTCGAGAAGGATATGTGGAATAGGAGGGTGTAATCATGTCTAAGTGGAAGGTTGGAGTTTTAACAGCGAGTGATAAAGGAAGCAAGGGGGAACGTGTTGATCTAAGTGGTGAATTATTAAAGTCTCTTGTTGAAGAGATAAAAGGGGAAGTCATTCAATACCATGTGATCCCTGATGAACAAACCATTATTGAAAATTATTTGATTCAATTATCGGATCAAGATCAGTGCCAGCTGATCTTAACAACAGGTGGAACCGGATTTGCTGCAAGAGATATTACACCCGAAGCCACAAAAGCTGTCATTCAAAAAGAGGTACCTGGAATACCAGAAAAAATGAGAGCTGCCTCTTTGGTTAAAACAAAATATGCAATTCTTTCTAGGGCGACTGCGGGAATTCGTGGAAATACATTGATTATTAATTTACCAGGGAGCCCGAAGGCTGTACGGGAATGCTTCGAAGCGATTGTGGATGTTCTACCCCATGCTTTGCAATTATTGCAGAATAATATAGAACATAATGATACCGTTTAGGGGGAGTATATGTGCAGAATTGGAAGCTTGAACTCATCACTCCGGATCAAATTTATCCGATCAAATGGAGTGATCTAGAGAAATGGACGGATGAAACGGTTCCTGTTGAAGATTATGTACTTAAAGGTGGAGAGGCTGTTTATCTTACCAGGGTTTTTCAGGAATTATCTATTGATTGTCACTATGAATTTGCTAGCTTTATTGCTAATGATGGTTTTGAACAAAGGATTCCAATGGCTGAACTTCACTCAGCGTTCCTTTTGTATAAACAAAAAGGAGAGCCATTAAAAAAAGGATATCCTGTAAGACTTTATGTCCCGGGGTATGAAAGTGATTGTCTGAATGTTAAATCAGTCGTTCGGATCGTACTTGCATAAGACTAGTTTATCTTTTCACGCTATTTTGTAATGAAATAGCCTTTTTTTTCTATAAAATATGTTATAATTCAATAAATTTTATTGATAGGTCATCCGATAACCTGATTTTCATAGTTTCGTAGTAAATAGAAAGGGAGGAAATACAATGAAGGTTTCACTCTTTATAACCTGTTTGGCCGACGTATTTTATCCGAATGTGGGAATAAGCGTGGTGGAAGTTTTAAAGAGAAATGGAGTAGAAGTAGATTTCCCTGCTGAACAAACATGCTGTGGTCAACCAGCATTTAACAGTGGATACCAGAAGGATGCCAAAGAAGCAGCCAGGCAGCTGATTAAAGCCTTCGAGAAGAGTGAGATCGTTGTAACCCCTTCAGGTTCTTGTGCCTCCATGATTCGCCACTACTATCCAGGCCTATTTAAGGAAGAACCGGTTTGGCTAGAGAAGGCGCAAAAATTAGTGGATAAAACATATGAATTCTCTGAATTCTTAGTTAAAATATTGAAGGTAGAGATGAGTGACCTCAAGCTTCCGGGGAAAGCCACCTACCATCAATCCTGTCATATGGCCCGCGGTTTAGGAATAAAGGAAGAACCAAAGGCGCTTCTCGGGCAAGTAGAGGGGCTAGAGGTGGTGGATCTTCCTTATTGTAATGATTGTTGTGGATTCGGTGGAACTTTCGCAGCGAAGATGAGTGAAATCTCGGAGAAAATGGTTGACGAGAAGATCCGCAACATTGAGTCAACAGGTGCAGAAATACTGATTGGTTCGGATATGGGCTGTCTGATGAATATCGGTGGAAGATTAAATCGAACACAAAAAGATATCAAGGTCATGCACGTTGCTGAAGTTCTCGCGCAGGGAGGAAAGCAATAATCATGAGTACACAACGATTACCGTTTCACGAGAGAGTAGAGAAGGCACTAGCCGATCCTGTGTTAAAAAAGGCGGTTCCATTAGCTCAAGATAAGTTTCGTGCGGGTAGGATAGCGGCTGCTGAGCTAGTGGGTAATTTCGAAGAATGGCGGGATCATGTTTCGGCTATTCGGATGCATACGATTGAGAATTTAGATAGCTATATTGAGCAGTTTGCCACGAATGTTCGAAAAAAAGGCGGACATGTCCACTTTGCAGATACAGCAGATGAGGCAGTTCAAATTATAACGGGAATTGCGAAGGAAAAGGGAGCCAAAACGGTTGTAAAATCTAAGTCTATGGTTTCTGAAGAAATGCACTTAAACAAACATCTTGAAGAAATGGGTGTGCGTGTCGTTGAAACAGATTTAGGAGAATATATCATTCAGTTAGCAGACGAGACACCCTCTCACCTCATTGCACCTGCTATTCACAAAACAAGAAAAGAAGTTTCAGAATTATTCTCAGAGGTGGCAGGCAGACAGCTTTCCCAAGAAACGACAGAGCTCTGTTCATTCGCTAGAGAAAAGCTTCGTGAAGAGTTCTTAAATGCAGACATTGGAATTTCAGGTTGTAATTTTGCAGTAGCAGAATCTGGGTCAGTCGTTCTCATTAGTAATGAGGGGAATGCACGATTAACAACTACTTTACCGAAAACCCATATCGTTATGATGGGAATGGAGAGGATTGTTCCAGGCTGGCAAGAATTAGATATGGTTGTTTCCATGTTAACGCGAAGTGCTACCGGTCAAAAGATTAGTGTGTATGTAACAGGAATTAATTCACCTCGCAAGGAAGCTGATTTAGATGGCCCTGATGATGTACATATCGTGATTATTGATAATGGTCGATCGAAGATTCTTGGAACAGCCTATCAAGAAGCACTGAAATGTATTCGTTGTGGTGCTTGCTTGAATGTTTGTCCGGTTTATCGTCATATTGGTGGTCATGCTTACGGTGGGGTATATAGTGGACCGATTGGAGCTGTGTTATCCCCTCTCTTTGATGGGTATGAGGAATTTAAGGAACTTCCTTATGCTTCTAGTTTATGTGGAGCATGTACAGAGGTTTGCCCAGTGAAAATTCCCCTCCATGAATTATTGATTGAGCATCGTAAGGATGAGGTAGAACAAGGTTTCACACCTGCATCGGAGAAGCTTGCTTTTAAAGGATTTGGATATGTCACAAGCCATCCTACGGTTTACGATCTTGCGGTGAAGATGGCTCATACCGGAATGGGCGTCATGGCTAAGGATGGTGTGATAACAAGCGGACCAGGAATGCTTGGGGGATGGACGGATGTAAGGGATTTACCACAACCAGCAAAGCAATCATTTAGGGATTGGTGGAAGAAGGAAGGAAAGGATCGGGGTTAACATGAGCATGGAAAAACAAGATGCCTTCTTAAATAAAATTGCGAATCGATTAGGACGCCCGAGAAGATCTGGGGTTAGGCCACCTGACTGGGAAGCAAAGCCTTATGTTCATTTGTATGAAGGGAAAACACAGGAAGATTTAATCCAGCAATTTATGGATAATCTAGAAGCTCTAAATACACCGGTAGATCGTATTTACAGGAGTGAAATAACATCTACTCTTGAATCTGTTTTGCAAGGCTTTGGAGTTAAGAGCACAATTTTCTGGGACGACCAAGTTTTTCATGATTTGAAGCTTGCCGATCATCTTCGAGAAAAGGGCATAAAAACCGTTGAATGGAATACCACTGGATCCCCTATGGAATTAAGAAGAGAAGCTGCACAGGTTGATCTAGGGATAGCATGGGGAGATATTGGGTTGGCTGAGACAGGGACAGTCGTTCTTTTCAACGGAGGTGGCAGAGGAAGAGTAGTTAGTCTTCTACCCCCTGCATTTCTTTGTATACTATCTGAAAAAAGCATTGTACCAAGATTAACACAAGCTGTACAACAGGTTCACTCCAAGATACCTGATGGATTACCTTCTTGCATTAACTTTATAACAGGACCAAGCCGTACAGGTGATATTGAAATGGATTTAGCACTAGGAGTCCATGGCCCTGGAAAAGTCTACGTGATTCTTTTGAAGGATTAGAGATCGGTTCATTTACCGATCTCTTTTACTGTTGAAAGTTTATGTTCATTATTTTTACCTTTTCCGACATACTAATTCATATTAGTTTTCTACTCATACTCATGAATTCGGCTGGTTAAAAGGGAGGTTGTTGAGTGAAACGAATCGATGTTGTTGGGGCAGTCATCTATGATGAGAACAAACGGATACTATGTGCGCTTAGAGGGCCAAATAGGTCTATGGAGGGTTTTTGGGAGTTTCCAGGAGGGAAGATTGAACCGGGAGAAAATCCAAAGCAAGCCTTAATACGAGAAATCAAGGAAGAACTGGATTGCCTTATTCAAGTAGAGGATCAAATAGCTGATGTGATCCATCCTTATCCGGAAATCGAGGTTCATCTCACTACATATAAATCAAGACTTGTGGAAGGATCGCCAAAGGCGTTAGAGCATAAGGAATTAAGATGGGTACCTATTGATCAACTATGGGAACTGAATTGGGCTCCAGCAGATATTTCCACCGTACGAAATATTATGGAATCACAATTAGTATTGTAAAAACGACGGTGACTACATACACTATGAACCGATAACAAAGAGGAGTTGATCAAATGGAAAAGTTCAATCACTTAGATGAGCTGCCAATAGCCAATCTTAATTATGACCAACTAAATTTGTTACAGACAGCCGAGCAATCCATGAATAAAGAAAAAAATGAAGAAATTTATATCATTGCATTCAAAAAGAGTAAAGAATAAAATGGCGAGCCTAATCGGCTCGCTTTCTTTTTAATCCTTACTTTTTACAATTAACTAGGGATGGAGTATAATAAGAATAAAGCAACAGGAAGGAGGGACTACAGTGGATTATTCCTCCATGTGTCCACGTTATGAGGCAGCAATAGAATTACTAGGAAAAAAATGGACAGGCTTAATAATACGTGTTTTGCTTGGTGGACCTCGCCGGTTTAAGGATATAAAGGAACAGATACCGGAAATGAGTGATCGTGTGCTTTCGGAGAGAATGAAGGAGCTAGAGGATGCACAGGTTCTTACTCGCAGAGTCTACCCTGAGACACCCGTAAGGATTGAATATGAACTAACGTCAAAAGGAAAAAGCCTGGAACCAGTTATACAAGCTATTCAGCATTGGGGAGAATCTTGGATGTAGATGCTGATAAGAAAAGGCCAATGGAATCATTGACCTTCTATTCATGAATGTATCTGCCAATTTGCGCCTTAATACTGTCGATCCCTACAGCAAAACCCAGCCCTTGATTGTTCTTAATAATAAAGGCATTCATACCAATAACTTCACCGTTCAGATTAATTAATGGCCCCCCACTATTTCCAGGGTTAATTGCACAATCTGTTTGAATGATATCCTCATATAATTTACCGGAGATCTTCACGGGACGGTTTTTTGCACTGATGATTCCTTTCGTAAAAGGATGTAGCAGATAGTTGCCAAAAAGAAGATCTCATAGAATGAGGAAATCTTCCATGCGAAAATAAACATCAAGGTTAAATCTGCTGGGTTTATTCCCTCTTACTTTTTCAGTCAGTTCTAATACGGCGTGGTCAATAATGCCATGAAGAATTCGATTTTTTTCTTCTGTATTCTCAATCGTTCGATATGTTCTGTATACTGACAGTAGGATTTGTTTCATTTGGTTTATATCCACTTGCAGCTTGCGAGCTGGTGATTCTACATTTAGAAGAAGCCGAATGGTCTTTTCTAATTCCCCAATTTTCTGGTTGATGCCTTCGCGTCTTGTAATGAATTCTTCCTTAGAATAGATTCCTTCCTCAAATTTTTCATAAATGAAAGCAAGTTTTTTAATTAAATGATTCTTTGTTTCTGTAGCTAGTTGAATTCGTTCTTCTCCGTGTAAATCTACATTATGTTTCTCTTGTGTTTGTTGGATGAACACTTGAAAATCTTCATCTTTTAAATGCCCGATTGTAGCCAAAAATTCAAGGAGTGCTTCTTCTACTGCCCGATAGCTGACGAAAGTACAACCGATCGTATTGCACCATAGGGTTTCTTTGCTGTGGATGGTGATTTCTCCTGTTTTTTTGGAGATGTATTCACGATAATTAGCTTGCCTAATCATTTTCCTACCACATTTCGAACATATTAGAAGCCCTGCTAGCTCTGAGGTATTAAAATCTACCTTTGTTCGTGTTTTGTAAAGCAATTGATGCTTCTTTTTTACCTTTTCTAGCATCTCTTCATTAATAATTCCTGGATGGGAATTCCCGACAATGATCCATTCTTCTTTTTGTTTTTTTATTTTCTTTCCATTCACCATTTTGGTCGTCCCAAACAAGAATGACCCAGCATATAGTTCTTGTTTTTCAATGAGGATTTTCTTTACCATGCTGACATTCCAATTATTCATCCCACTTGGAGATGGGTTCCCATTTCTAGTTAAGTAGGTTGCTATTGCTCTGAATCCTTTTTCTTTACCTTCAAGCCCGTAAACATATAAATCAAAGATCATACGAACAATTTTTGCTTCATCCTCATAGATCTCGAGTTTTTGGGTATTGTCATTCACTCTATATCCGAAGGGGGCTGTTCCTCCTGAAGACCACTTTCCTTGCATAGCAGATGCTGTTTTTCCACTCATTAATCTTTCTTTAATGGTTTCAAATTCTTCACGAGAAAGAAAAAGCTCAAAACGGATTTGCCTTAGGTCTGCGTGATTGGTTGGATTGTATATTTTGTATGGAGTGATAATTAATATATCCTTTTGAATGATTAGGTCATAGATCCGGCCCATGTCTGTATAGCTACCACGCCCTAAACGGCTCAGTTCCCGGACAGCTATAGCCTTGTATTTTCCTTCCTCAAGCAGATCTAATACGGCACAGAACACAGGTCTTGTTTCAATTTTATCTCCGCTTCCAATCTCCTCAAATACTTGATAGGGGAGGTTATAGTCAGCCAAAACTCTCTCCATGATTTGCTTCTGTTGGGCAAGGGTGTCTTCTCCGGTCTTCCTTTCCTTCTCGATATCTTGTCTGCTACGACGGAGGTAGCAAATAATCTGTTCGACCCATTCAGGCAGCTTCATATGTCCCCTCCAATTGGTTCTTATACATACCATATGGCTAGAAATGATTAAAGTATAACCATCTAATAACCCACTCCACCCAAGCATAATAGGCAGTTTACAAGAATAGGCTGAATTCAAGAGAGGTGTTTGGAATGGGTAAGCTCTTGAAGGTGATCGAGGGGAAATATGGAACAATTCGTGTATTACGTGCAGAAAAACAAGCTACAAAAGACGGATTCGATGATTGGAAAAGATATATGACGGAATCTTTATATAGGCAGTTTATTAGGAAGACTACCTGCAAATGAAGATGCAGGTTTTATTTTTTTGTAGTAGGTTTTCTAAGTTATTTTAATATTTGTTTTTGACATCTATGCGATTTTGCTATATTATACACATAATTTAATAATTCTTATCTAGAGTGGTGGAGGGACTGGCCCTATGAAACCCGGCAACCGACCGATTGATATTGGTAAGGTGCTAATTCCTGCAGAGCAATTGTGCTCTGATAGATAAGAAGAATGGATCGGGCTGTAGAACCTTCTTCTTGTTGAAGAGGGTTTTTTTGTGTGATAAACAAAGGGGGAATATGAAAATGGAAAAGATATCGATAGCTATTCTAGGATTAGGTACAGTAGGGTCTGGTGTAGTTCAGAGGTTTTATCACCATCAACAGAAAATCGAAAAACGTTTACATAAAAAAGTAGAGATACAGAACATTTTAGTGAAAGAGATGATGAAAAGAAGGGATATCGATATTCCTGATATTTCTTCCTTGTTGACTGATTCCTTTAAAGATGTAATGGCAAAACGACCTAATGTTATGATTGAATCCTTAGCTGGGGCCTACCCAGCTTATGAGTATGTGAAATGGGCCATTGAACAAGGATGTCATGTGATTACTGCCAATAAAGCGATGATTGCTAAGCATGGGGCAGAGCTGCAACAGCTAGCGAATCGTCAAGGGGTTAAGATTTTTTTCGAAGCTAGTGTAGGTGCGGCCATTCCCATCATTCAAACCCTCCGAAACAATTTGCAATGCAATGATATTCAATCTATACACGGAATTGTGAATGGCACAACCAATTATATTTTAACCTCGATGCTGGATGAGGGGGCATCATTCGAACAGGTTCTTCAAGAAGCACAGCTTAAAGGATATGCCGAAGCTGATCCGACAGCAGATATCTGTGGCTATGATACGTTATACAAATTAGCCATCCTTACAAAGCTTGCATTCGGAGTTGAACCAGAGTTAGAAAAAGTGTATCGAGTAGGGATAGAAACGGTGACTGCTGAGGAGCTGAAACAAGCCCATGAACTTGGGTATAAGATAAAGCTTCTAGCTTCTGTTGAGTTGGAGGATCATCATACCATTCGTCTTGAGGTTTCCCCTAAACTAATTGCAAACGATCATCCTCTAGCTAGCATCAATGGTGTCTTAAATGCCATTGCAGTAACGGGAGATATGGCTGGAGAATTAACCTTTGTTGGAGCAGGGGCAGGCTCGTTACCAACAGCTAGTGCTATACTAGAAGATCTAGTTAGCTTATATACCTTATCATCAAGTATTCAAGATCACGATCAAAAGGAATTCATTCAAATTAGCTATGACCGTAAGCCATCTTCATACCAATGGTTGAATGGAAAAATTGTTCCGGCTGAGGAAGTTGAAAAGTACAAATTATCCGTAGAGGGTAAGGGAGAAATACCTATTATTAGAGATATTATTGGTTGTCGATTATAACTTGGATTTAAACCTCGTGGTCATTTGAAAAATGACTTTGATAGGCTTAAACACCACATTTTCTTTGGAATGTGGTGTTTTTTCATGGATAGGTTTAACCTTAGAGGTTCGTGAATGACGAATTCCTAGTGTAAACTTAATAATTGGGATATACGATAAGAATAACAGTAAAGAATATCAGGATATAAGGAGTAATAGTTAAATGAATATTTCGTCTAGGCAAAGGATGATTTTAGATATTTTATTAGACCATGAAAATGGGATTACAGTTAAGGAAATCGCTGATGAGGTTGAAGTCAGCTCAAGGACGATCCATCGAGAATTAGAAGAAATAGAGATTTTCCTCCAGCAATATCATCTGAAATTAGTTAAACGTGCGGGTGTCGGTATTCTGATGGAAGGGGACCTTGATGCTAAGGAAGAGCTACGGTTATCTCTGATCAATGTAACTACGTTAAATTTTACAGCTGATGAGAGAAAAGTAATGATCCTTTGCTTATTACTTGGTTCTACTGAGCCTATTAAATTAGTTTCTTTAGCTTATGATCTTAAGGTAACACCAGCAACGATTAGTCATGATTTGGATGATCTGGAGGATTGGATTCAAAAATATGATTTATCCTTGATTCGAAAACGAGGTTATGGTGTAGAGCTACAAGGGAAGGAATCGTTCAAACGAAAAGCAATTAGTAACCTTATTTCAGATCACTTAAATGAGTTAGAATTAATCGGCCTCATCAAAGAGAATATTCAGGGAAAGTCATCACGAAATATTGATTCGATATCGGAACGTCTACTCGGACTTATTGAAAAAGAAAAGCTAATTATGGTCGAAAATGCACTGCGCAATCTTGAGAAGGAGTGGCCATATCCTTTAGCTGATAGTGCCTATATCGGTTTGGTGATACATCTTGCGCTAGCCATGGAACGAATAAAAAAGGGAGAACGAATTAAGTTTGACGAAAATTACCTGCAAGAGCTTAAAGGGACACAAGAATACAAAGTGGCTGCGCAAATTCTAGAAAGATTAGAAATGATATTTCAAATGGAGATTCCAGCAGATGAAATCGGATACATAACCATGCATCTGCGAGGGGCTAAGCTTCGTAATTCCCAGAATGATCCTTTGCAATTTAGTAATGCGGAGTTTGTGGCAAAAATTATGGAGTTTATTCGCTATTGTGAAGATAAGTTAGATACCCAGTTCAGCCGTGATTCATCTTTATTGTACGGTTTGTTAACACATATGGAACCGGCCTTATTTAGAATTCAAAGAAACATGAAAATTAGGAACCCTCTGTTGGATCAGATTAAAGCAAATTATGGAGATTTGTTTCGAGTGATCCAAGAGGCAGTTAAAGTAGTGTTTTCAAATATAGATGTACCAGAAGAGGAGACGGGTTACTTAGTGATGCATTTTGGTGCAGCACTCGAGAGGACAAGCGAGAAGGAGTGGGATTACAGGGCATTAATTGTTTGTTCAAGTGGGATCGGATCTTCTAAAATTTTGGCAACTCGGATTGAAAAGGAAATACCTGAAATAGTGGAAATAAGAAATGTTTCCTTATTCGATATTGATCACATCCCTAAAAGGGAATACGACATGATTATTTCCACGATTCCATTGCTTATAGAAGCAAATAAATATATATTGGTTAGCCCTTTACTTACAAAGGAAGATATCCAAAAAATTAAATTATATATGAGAGGGATTAAGGTTCATCGTTCAGACCTTGAGCAATTAAAACCTAAACTTCAAAATAATCCCCTTGAGAAGTTGAAATCCATGAAAAGTTATTTCCACCATATCATCGACATTATTGAAGGCTTTGATTTCCCAACAATCAGTATCCCTTATGAACATACAGAAGAAATAATAAATCATATATGCAATTTATTGCACCAAAAGAAAATAATAAAAAATAAAGAGAAAGTTGTAAAACAATTATTAGAAAGGGAAAAATTATCAGGGATTGGAATCCCGAATACGGGATTGGCTTTATTCCATGGAAGAAATGATCAAATGACACAGGTTTCTTTTACAATCCATCATTTAATGAAGCCAATATGGATGAGATCCATGGAAAATAAACAAATTGAGATTGAAAATATTGTAATGCTTTTGGGTCCGAAGGAGATAACAAAAGAGGGTCTAGAGGTGCTAAGTCATATTAGTGCCTTGTTAATTGACGATGAAACGATAGATGCTCTTAAAACTCAAGAAACCAAAATCATTGCAGATTACTTTTCGAAAAAACTGTATGAATACTGCTACGACTTAATGCAATAGGACAAGTCAAGCCTCCAATCCTTTGAACAAATTAAAATTTGTCAACATCATGATGGACGAAACCTTGTTTTCATTCTGTTGATAACCTAATGAAAACGGTTTATATTTGATTCAAGGAAAAATAAAATGAAAAAATGGCAACAAATTCAATTTTGGAGGAGGCACATTTATGCAAGGTACTGCAGCAGGAAACACAGAATCTGTAGGGTTACGTGTCCGTATTCAGAAGTTCGGTAGATTTTTAAGTGGGATGGTTATGCCTAATATCGGAGCGTTTATTGCTTGGGGGTTTATTACGGCATTATTTATTCCGACTGGTTGGATTCCTAATGAGCATCTAGCTAAACTAGTTGGACCCATGATTACTTATTTACTCCCATTGTTGATTGGATATACAGGCGGGAAGATGGTTCATGATACAAGAGGAGGGGTCGTAGGGGCTGTTGCCACAATGGGTATTATTGTTGGAACCGATATCCCTATGTTTTTAGGCGCAATGGCCATGGGTCCGCTAGGTGGATGGGTGATCAAACAATTTGATAAATCGATTGAGGGAAAAGTTAAATCTGGCTTTGAAATGTTAGTCAATAACTTTTCAGCGGGTATTATAGCAGCGATTCTTGCCCTTCTTTCCTTTAGTTTAGTGGGTCCGGTTGTTGAAGGGGTTAGTAAGCTATTGGCTGCTGGGGTTGGGGCAATTGTACATGCCGGGTTACTTCCCCTAGCGAATGTATTCATTGAGCCAGGAAAGGTTCTCTTCTTAAATAATGCCATTAATCATGGGGTATTAAGCCCTATAGGTTTACAGGATGCTGCAACAGCAGGAAAATCTATTTTCTTCTTATTAGAACCAAATCCTGGTCCAGGACTTGGAATCTTATTAGCCTATTGGTTGGTTGGTCGTGGAACAGCGAAGCAGTCTGCTCCAGGTGCGATTATCATTCATTTTCTTGGTGGTATTCACGAAATTTACTTCCCTTATATATTGATGAATCCTCGGTTGATCTTGGCGGCGATTGGTGGAGGGGTTGCAGGGACCTTTACATTCCAACTGCTTCACGCAGGATTAGTTGCAGTTCCATCACCAGGAAGTATCTTTGCATTAATGGCTATGGCACCTAAAGGTGGTTTATTGCCAGTGTTAGCAGGGGTGGTTGTTGCTACGGGTGTATCGTTTGCAATTGCTTCAGCTTTACTTAAGATGACTAATCAAGCTGTGGAAGATGATGATTTAGAGAAGGCAACAGAAAAAATGGAATCGATTAAAGGAAGAAAAGCAGCAATATCTGTAGCTAATAAGGAAGAGGAAGCAGTAGTTGCAAGTGCGGCTACTCCGGTGAATAAAATCGTCTTTTCTTGTGATGCAGGAATGGGGTCTAGTGCTATGGGAGCTTCTATTCTACGGAAGAAAGTCAAGGATGCCGGTTTGGACATTACTGTAATCAATACAGCTATAAATGAAATACCTAGTGATGCAGATATTGTTATTACTCATAAGTCTCTTACAGAACGAGCAAAGGCTAAGGCCCCATCAGTGGAACATATTTCTGTAGAAAATTTCTTAAATAGCCCTAAATATGATGAATTGGTAAAACGTTTAGGATAATATGGCGAACGCTAGTTTAGAAACTAGCGTTTCTTATTGGTTGGGCACGGGATATTAAATTTAATTTTGGCAACATGTTTTGTTACTGTTTTATATTTAGTTTTGTTGAAAATGTTAATATTAAAGGTTATATTTTAATTGTAAGAGATGCTATATTTAATAATGTCAACAATAGATAATATACTTTTGTTTAAGGAAAGGGAGCAGATCATCATGACACAGACAGTACTATCACCAAAAAAAATTAAGCTAAATGCTTATGCTTCAAATAAAAGAGAAGCCATTGAACTAGCTGGGAACTTACTAGTGGAAGCAGGGCATGTCTCAGAAGAATATATTGGGAAGATGCAGGAAAGAGAAGAATTGCTTACAACTTATATAGGCAACGGTGTGGCGATTCCTCATGGAACAAATGATTCTAAAAGCTGGATTCAATCAACTGGGATTTCCGTTGTTCAATTTCCAAAAGGTGTGGATTTTGGAGAGGGGAATGTAGCCTATCTTTTAATTGGAATTGCAGCCGTTGGAGACGAGCATCTAGAGCTGTTATCGAATATCGCTTTGGTTTGTGCGGAAGAAAAAAATATTGAGGATATTGTTAAGGCCCAGTCAGAAGCAGAAATTATCGACATTTTTGAAAGAGGGATGTAATATGCTGGCGATTCATTTTGGGGCTGGAAATATCGGAAGAGGGTTCATTGGACAATTACTATACCAATCTGGATATGAAGTGTGTTTTGTAGATGTCAATCAAGAGCTAGTCAATGAGATCAGTTCCCGCAAAGAATATCAAGTTAGGTTAGCAGATATGGGGCAAGAGACGTTCACCATCCAAGGTGTACGAGCTATTTCTGGGAAAGATGAAGAGGCGGTAGCCAATGTTATTGCTAATGCAGACCTTGTTACTACTGCTGTCGGTCCTAATATTCTTAAGTATATTGCACCGGTTATTGCCAAAGGAATTTCGTTGCGAATCGGTAAAAGCGATCAGCCTTTGAATGTGATTGCCTGCGAAAATATGGTTGGTGGAAGTACACAATTAAAATCCTATGTTTTGGAAAATATTGAAGAAGCGGTTAAAGCTAAGGTAATGGCGCAAATTGGCTTTCCAGATGCGGCTGTTGATCGAATTGTTCCTCTTCAAAATCATGATGATAAATTACTTGTGACAGTTGAGCCTTTTTATGAGTGGGTTGTTAATGAATCTCAATTTATTGGTCCTGTTCCTAAGATTGAAGGAATTACCTTTGTCAGGGATTTAACCCCTTATATTGAACGGAAGTTGTTTACAGTAAATACAGGGCATGCAGTTACTGCTTACTTAGGTTACCAACATGGCCTAAAGACTATTGATCAAGCTATGAAGAATGAAAACATTGTTGATAGCGTAAGACAGACATTGCTTGAAACTGGACAGCTTCTTAAAGCAAAGCATCAATTTGATGAAAAGAAGCATTTAGAATACACCGATAAAATCATGAATAGGTTCCAAAATCCGTTTATATCGGACGAATTGATCAGAGTTGGACGTTCTCCCATACGCAAGCTATCTCCGAATGATCGTCTGGTAGGACCAGCTATGCAGGCGTTTGAACATGGGATTACTCCTATACATCTGGCAAAAGGAATTGCGGGTGCTCTTTTATTCGATTATCCTGGCGATCCAGAAGCAGTGGAAATTCAAAATAGCATTAGAGAGGTAGGAATGGAGGAGACCATCCGTAAGTATACGCAAATTCCAGTTGATCACCCTCTCTTTTCCATTGTGATGAAACAAGTCGATGATCTTCGAAAACTTGAAGTGAAATAGGAGGGGAAGATCTTGTCGCAGAAAATGTATGGGATTGCAGCTTCTTCAGGAATTGCGATAGGGAAGGCAATCCTGTTAAAAACACCGAAGCTTATGATTGAAACGAAAACGGTTGAAGATGTTTCTTTAGAAATGAAACGGTTGCAAGAAGCTATTGAGAAGTCAAAGGCAGATTTAATCGTGATAAGAGATAAAGTACAGGCGGAGATGGGCCCTGAGAAAGCAGCTATTTTTAGTGCTCATCTCCTGGTTCTAGACGATCCCGAACTTCTTGATGCGGTTAATGAGAAAATGAGAAGTGAAAGAGTGAATGCAGAGTCGGCATTAAATGATGTTTCTCAAATGTATATTGAAATGTTTGAGAATATGGATAATGAGTATATGAAGGAACGTGGAGCAGATATTCGGGATATTTCGAAACGAGTACTGCACTACCTTCTTGGTTTAGAATATTCTTCGTTGAGCAATTTATCTGAGGAGGTTATTCTTATTGCTGAAGATTTAACCCCATCTGATACAGCTCAATTAGATCGTCAATATGTAAAAGGGTTTGTTACTGATATAGGGGGGCGGACCTCCCATTCAGCTATTATGGCCCGTTCGTTAGAAATTCCGGCTGTTGTGGGTACTAAGAGTGGAACAGAAGAAATTCAAGCGGGCACTCAGCTTATTTTGGATGGGATTAATGGGCTTATTCTTATCGATCCAACAGAAGATGAAATCGTGGAATACCAAGAGCAGAAAGCTGACTTTGAATTAAGAAAAGCTAAGCTTGCCAAATTGGTGAATTCTCCTTCGGTTACAAAGGATGGACATAGCGTTGAATTAGCAGCGAATATTGGAAGACCGGAAGATGTTGTAGCTGTTCTTGAAAACGGAGCACAAGGAATCGGGCTATTTCGCACAGAGTTCCTATATATGGGAAGAGATGAGTTCCCTTCTGAAGAAGAACAATTTCAAGCTTATAAATCTGTTGTAGAGCAAATGGGCGATAAGCCAGTGGTGATCCGTACACTAGATATCGGTGGAGATAAGCAGTTATCTTACATGGAGCTGCCGAAAGAACTTAATCCTTTCCTAGGCTTCCGAGCTATCCGTTTATGCTTGGACCAACAGGAGTTATTCCGTATCCAGTTGCGGGCATTACTTAGGGCGAGTGCCTATGGAAATCTCAAGATTATGTTCCCTATGATTTCTACTTTAGGGGAGCTTAGGAAAGCCAAGGAAATCCTTGAAGAGGAAAAAAAGGAATTAATCAGGAAAGGAATTGCTGTTTCTAAGAAGCTTGAGATTGGAATAATGGTGGAGATCCCCGCTACAGCTGTAATGGCTGATCGATTTAGTAAGGAAGTTGATTTCTTCAGTATTGGAACCAATGATTTAGTTCAATACACCATGGCAGCAGATCGAATGAATGAACAAGTTGCCTATTTGTATCAACCATATAATCCAGCTATTCTTCGCCTGGTACAAATGGTGATTAAGGCTGCGCATCAGGAAGGAAAATGGGTAGGTATGTGTGGGGAAATGGCTGGTGATGAAATCGCTATCCCTATATTAATCGGATTAGGTCTAGACGAATTCAGTATGAGTGCAACCTCTATATTGGCTGCAAGAAGTCAAATTGGTCAGATGGCTAAGGGAGATGTGGATTCTCATATTGACCACATCCTATCTATGGATACGGCTGATGAGGTATCTTCTTACGTAAAGACATATTTTTTAAAATAGGAGTGGAATTTAAATGATAGAAAAAAGCATAACAATAGCTCTTCCTAATGGTCTTCATGCTCGTCCTGCTACACTTTTCGTTCAAAAGGCGACTAGCTTTAGCAGCGATATCAAACTAGTTACGAATAAGAAAGAAGCAAATGGGAAAAGCATTATGGGATTACTGGCGGCTGGAATCAAGAAGGGTGAAGAAGTAAAATTAATTGTTAATGGTTCTGATGAGAAGCAAGCAGTTACTGCTTTAGAAGAAATACTTACGACTGAAGTAGAATAGAAAGTAAAAAATCTATAAGAATGGTTTTTCATAAACTGAGATCCTATTATCTCAGTTTTTTTATCGTTTATTTTTATTCGTACAAATCCCCCACTTATTTTTGGCTATGATCATATACACTCTATCGTTACAGTATGATCAAGACCCATCGGATTGCCTACGGAGATGACTAATTCCCCAACCCTACTTTCTTCGGAAGAACCAAGGGGGAGGGGGAATAGCGGTTTGCGAGTAGGAATCTGTAGGACGGCCAAATCCCTCTTTTCATCAGACCATACCACTTTTGCCACTCGCTGCTCTCCACTATAGAGTTTGACTAGGATTTGTTGTGCATTGTGGACAACATGTTCGCTGGTCAAAATAAAGCCGCTGGAATGAATGATAAATCCTGTCCCAAAGCTTTTGGTTGTGCTTACTGATTCACTATTAGGAAAAAGGAATGAAAATAAGAAATCGCTTTGTCGGCTGTTTCCGCGATCTTTTGTTTCTATTGATATCACACTGTGCTTTGCTTTCTCAACAATGGGTACAAAAAAATTCCCAGGATGGTTGAAAGCAGCAGCAGAACCCTTCATATTATACAGTATAGGTTTGCGCTTCAAACTGGTCTTTCCTCCTTCCAAATTAAATTTCTAGGATTAACTTCCTTCCATTTAATGGTTAGGTTCTTATCATACAATATATGTAGAGGTGAGAAAGACTGCTTGTAATTTGGGCATGGGGGAAAGGGCTTGTGATAATCCTATATATTTTTGGGAATTCTATATCTTATTTTAGTATCTTCCACAATTGAAAAAATAGAAATAGAAAAGATGCTTGACTTACGTCCTATATGGCAAAAGAGTATAATTATGGTGGAACTTAAAGAAAGGGGCGAAAAGAATGTTAGATGCACGTATAGAACGTTTAGCTGACGTACTTGTTAATTATTCCACTCGGGTTGGGTCTGGTGAGAATGTTTTAATTGAGGCGTTTGGGATTGAGAATGCACTTGTCAGAGCACTCGTTCAAAAGGTTCACAAGGCAGGCGGGCGTCCATTTGTTAATATTCGTGATAACCAAATTACCCGGGAGCTACTCCTAGAAGCAACGGAAGAACAGATCAAAACATGGGCTGAGTTTGATGCCAATCAGATGACCATGATGCAAGCATACATAGGAGTTCGCGGTGGGCAAAATATTTATGAGTTATCGGATGTTCCCGATGAGAAATTAAAGCTTTATAACAAATATTATAATCATACCGTGCATTCGATGATTCGGGTTAAAAAGACAAAGTGGGTCGTTCTACGTTATCCAAATCCGAACATGGCACAATTAGCATCAATGAGTACGGAAGCGTTTGAGAAATTCTATTTTGATGTTTGCACTATGGACTATGGCAAAATGTCAAAAGCTATGGACGGACTTGTTGAACTAATGAATAAAACAGACCAGGTTAGAATCGTGGGACCAGGAACAGATTTAAAATTCTCTATCAAAGGGATTCCGGCAATCAAATGTGACGGTCAGCTCAATATCCCGGATGGGGAAGTCTATACAGCACCAGTCCGCGAAAGTGTAAATGGAGTGATTTCGTATAATACACCAAGCCCATACAATGGCTTTGTATTTGAAAATGTAAAACTTCGTTTCGAAAACGGAAAAGTAATAGAGGCAACGGCTAATGATACGGAGCGCATCAATAAGATATTCGACACCGATGAGGGTGCAAGATATGTAGGAGAATTTGCGATTGGGATTAATCCCTTCATTCGTGAGCCCATGAAAGATATCCTGTTTGACGAAAAAATTGATGGATCCATTCACTTCACCCCAGGACAATGCTATGACGAGGCTTCTAATGGGAATGTATCAAGTATCCATTGGGACCTTGTATTTATCCAAAGACCTGAATATGGTGGAGGAGAAATTTGGTTCGATAATCGTCTAATTCGTAAGGATGGGCGATTTGTTGTTCCTGAGCTGGAGGTATTAAATCCAGAGAATCTTAAATAGTACTTGTATGTAGCTTGAGGTATTCCTCAAGCTTTTTTTGTGTATTTAATAAATTATTTTTTGAAAATTTTGTTTGGTTCTTCTTTCTTTTGGAAATAATAGTACTTAATTATAAGATGATAAGGAGGAAGGCTAGATGGAATTCGCAGATCGATTAGGTAGTGAAGAGACAGTTTCCTTTTCTCCCATCAGTGTGGGCCAAACATTCAAGCCCTACACTTGGAAAGCGAATCATGATATGGATTTCCGTTCGGAATGCTTATACTGTGACTCAGAATTACTAAAAGGATATACGGTTGAAGATGAGAGTGGGAAATCAGGACGTATTGCGGTTTGCCCAGAATGTGAACGGATTAATGCAAAATATTAAATTGGAAGGTATCATTTAATTGGATTTAAGCCAGGCACTATTTCTTTTTACCAATAACGAACGTAAAAAATAACAATTTTGTGAAATGCCCTATTTTCCCCTATTTTTAACGGATATACCTATCGACAGAATACCCATTTTCTGTATAAAATCTAGGTATATAAGGGAAAAGGGGGGAAAGTATTCATATGGATGGGCATACGATTACCATGGCTGGTCTCATTGGTTCTATGGCTGTACCGTTAGTTTTACTTGCATTAATGTTTATTAAGTCAGGAAAGAAAAAAACAAGCTAAAGAAGAGTGAACCTTATGGTTTGCTCTTCTTTTATGAGTAAAAAATATCTTTTGGGGGAAAATGGAACAAAAAGGAGTGTGTTGAATGCGACGAATTTATCCCTTTTTTTCTATTATTCTCTCCTTCATTTTTGTCATCCTACCGTCCACCGTTCTACAGGCTGAGGGCACAAAGAAAAATTCCATCATTATTGGCTCTAGTGGTTCTCCCACTTTATTTAATCCCTACTATTCAGCTGACGCTTCTAGTAGTCAGGTAGAATCTCTCTTATATAACGGTTTAGTTACCTTCGATGAGCATTTAAATCCCATTCCTGATCTTGCATTGAGTTGGAATGTTTCACCTGATGGTTATAATTGGACCTTTCATCTTAGGAGAGGCGTTCAGTTTCATGATGGTGAAGAGGTTACAGCTAAGGATGTAATATATTCCTATAGTATTCCAAGAGCAAAAGGCTATTCAGGCCCTCGAGGCTCTGACTTTGAGAAAATAAAACGAATCCGGGAAATTGATCCATATACTGTGCAGTTTACACTCTCAGAACCCTATGCTCCCTTTCTGACTACTTGTGCGTACGCCATATTACCGGAACATATTTTAGGCAAAATCTCTTCTGACAAACTAGCTGAGCACCCTTTTAATACCAAGCAGCCCATTGGGACAGGACCTTTTCGTTTTATAGAATGGAAGGATGGACAGTATATCAAGCTTAAGGCTAATCCATCCTTTTTCAAGGGAAAACCAAGGCTTGATACGGTCTATTTTCGAATAGCACCTGACCAGAATGCTCAGTTGATTCAACTTCAATCAGGTGGGATCGATATGATGAATATTCCTCCTACAGACCTATCTGTAGGTCGTTTGTTTGAAAAACAAGGAAAAATTAAGATAGCTTCACAACCGTCACTTTCTTATACCTATATAGGATATAATCTGAAAAACCCTCTTTTTACAGACCAAAGAGTACGTCAGGCACTAACCTATGCACTGGATCGAAAACAAATAGTTGATGTGGTCTTAGAAGGGCAAGGCCAAGTGGCTTATACCCATGGCTCGCCCCTTCAATGGGCCTACAACAATCAATTAGAACAATACCCTTATAATCCGAAACTAGCTAAAAAGCTATTAGCACAAGCAGGATGGCAGGATCATGATGGGGATGGGATCTTAGATAAAGACGGAAAGAAATTTTCCTTTGTACTGATGACGAATCAAGGGAACAAAATAAGAGAAATGGTTTCTCAGATTGTTCAGGAACAATGGCGGGCGATTGGAGTAGAA
>DATFAS010000076.1:0-14983 GCA_035254305.1 Bacillota bacterium | reverse complement strand
AGCGCTTCAATTTTATTTACAATTTATTTACCTTCTATTAATAGTAGCTCAATAACCATTTCTTATAATCAAAATTGTTAAGAAGCGAAATACTATTAATAAGAAAATTATAGGGGGATTACCAAGTGAAAAAGTTCGCATTAATGTCTGTAGCGGCAGTTACTCTTCTAAGTGCAGCTTTAACAGGATGTGGGGGAGGAAACAAGCAGCAAGGAGCAGAACAATCTCCTAAGCAAGCGGAACAGCCTAAGGATGATGCTGGTAAGGGTGGCTCGGTTACAGCTGTAGGTTCTACTGCACTTCAACCACTTGTTGAACAAGCAGCTAAATCATTCATGAGTGAAAATGCTGGAACCACCATTCAAGTCCAAGGTGGAGGTAGTGGTACCGGGTTGTCACAGGTAGCTTCAGGTGGGGCAACAATTGGTAACTCCGACATCTTTGCTGAAGAGAAGAAGGAAATTGATGCGAAGTCATTAACTGATCATAAGGTAGCCGTTGTTGCTATGGCAGCAGTAGTTAATAAAAATGCAAAAGCTGATAATTTAACCAAGCAGCAATTAATCGATATCTTTACTGGCAAGGTAACGAACTGGAAAGATGTTGGGGGAGAAGACCAAAAGATTACGATTGTTAACCGCCCAGCAAGCTCTGGTACTCGTGCAACATTCTTTACCTTCGCTTTAGATAAACATCAGGAAGCTCAAGGAATCACTGAAGATTCTTCCGGTACAGTACGCAAAATTGTATCTGAAACTCCAGGTGCGATTAGTTATTTAGCTCTTTCCTATATTGATCCAAGCATTAAAGCATTGAAGTTGGATGGAATAGAACCAACTGCAGCGAATGTTGAATCTAATAAGTATCCTGTATGGTCTTATGAGCATATGTATACGAAGGGTGAAGCAACAGGAGCTGCGAAAACCTTCATAGATTATATTCTTAATGATAAATTCCAAAAAGAGGTAGTGAATAAAGCTGGTTATATTCCAGTATCTGAAATGAAGGTTGAACGTGACGCAGCTGGAACAGTAAAAAATAAATAGAATCAGAACAAAGGCACCCAGAAGGAACAATGAGAAGGGTGCCTTTCTGTATTTAATCCCATGGGATCATTTTTTTATATACAGGTATTCCGAAAAGCTTGTAGGTTTTAATAATATAGCGAATCCCTAGGGAGTATTCATGAAGATTGGATTCCTCAATTGTAAGGAACGTCTTAAGCATAATGGTTCACACCTCCTTCTAAGATAAACAGATCTATATACTTTAATTTTCGCAGGGAAATATAAAGTGCGTGTATGATTATTATAAAAATTTAATGAAGTGACAAAATTACAAATTAGATTACACGCTATCCTATGTAATTATGATAGAATGGTTACGGTTCCTATTTAAATAATCGGGGTGAGGCTATGAATAATCTAGAGAAGCATAGTATTAGAGAATTACTTACGCAGCTAGAGGATGAGGTATTAGCAGAACACCAGCTCTTTTTTAGTGGCAGGTATCATGAATCAGACGAATGTAAGAAAATTATGCATCTCATTAAGCAAGAGATTCTACAGCGTATAGAACAAGTGGTTTAAATAGTATATTATACAAAAAGATTTATTATGATGATAAAAAGGGAGTGTCCAAAAATTATTTTGGTACACTCTCTTTTTGATTTATTTGTTAAATGCATAGAAAAACGTACCGAAAATAGCAGCTCCAAAAACAAGTGCGGTTATAATAAGCACCCATGCCGATCATGTATTTCTTTTGAACTTTTCCATAATCGTACATCATCCCTGTTCTACGTTTTTTCAATCAGATTAAGAGGTCTTACCTTCAGTCCCACATCATTCATCAATTTTTGCAGTTCGATTCGAGGAACCTCTTGTCCTGTGTTAATTCTTTGGCTAATATTTTCGATTCTGCTTACTAATGAATCGTTCGCCACAATATAGAGTTGATTATGCTTCGCATCGGTTTGTAGGGCACGAAAGATTTTTCGTTTTAGAGTTTGGTCGGTCCCACCATAATGAGAATCTCTTCTAAATCCTATAAAAATGCTATCCCCATAAGAGACAACACTTGCTTTTCCAACACCTGGGATGGAGGCAAGCCTTCCTTCTATTGAAGATGGATTTGTTTTATAGGTGGGGCCGGTGTCTTGTATTTGAAATGGCCCACGTGCATCAAATTTCTTCACATCCTGGTAGCCTCGATCTTGAATATGTGTCGAACCACATGCTGTTATGCCGAGGATAGGCAATAGCATGGTAAAGCTGATGAACAATCGCTTCATTCCAACACCTCCTAGAAAGCTAATATAGGTATTTTTGTATAGTTTCTATTTTTAGGATGCAAAGAAGCACAGTTTTCAATCAAGGAAATAGTAGGAAGTTGAAAAAAATCCTTACAAATGTTTTTTTTGATGATCGATGGCAAATGATATAAGAGAGGACAAATTTTTCCTTATAAACGAAAAAGCAGGAAGTACCGTCCCGGAAAAGTCACATAGATATTAGGAATTGTCATTATAAACAAGAAAGTGGGGTTGATTACGAATGAGTGGGTGGAAGAAAGCTAGCCGTCTACTGCCGCTATTCGGAGCAGTGATACTGGCACTAACGGGTTGCGGGGATCCGTATCTATCTGCCTTAGATCCGAAGGGCCCTGTGGCTGAAGCACAATTATCACTTGTCATGCTTAGTTTTTATATCATGGTTGGCGTTTTTGTAGTGGTTATGGTCATCTTCACTTATGTGCTTATTAAGTTTCGAAAACGCCCGGGGCAAAATGGAGTCCCAAAGCAGGTAGAAGGAAATCACAAGTTAGAAATCATTTGGACCGTTATTCCCATCCTTTTACTCTTGATCTTAGCTGTTCCAACTGTTATCACAACCTTTCATCTGTCAGAAAAGAAAACGGGTGATGATGTGCTCAAAGTGAAAGTCACTGCTCATCAATTCTGGTGGGAATTTGAATATCCCGATTTGGGGCTCGCAACAGGTCAAGATCTCTATATTCCAACCGGGAAAAGAATTGAATTTGAACTAACTTCCGCAGATGTTATTCACTCCTTCTGGGTACCAGCTCTTGCTGGGAAAACAGATACGAATCCTGGACAAACGAACCATATGTGGATGCAAGCAGATCAACCTGGTGTTTATAAAGGAAAATGTGCTGAATTATGTGGGCCTTCACATGCTTTAATGGATTTCAAAGTTGTGGCTGTCACTCCGTTTGATTTCAAGAGCTGGGCCGATAAGATGAAAGCGGCTGTAAACCGTCAACCTACTACAGCAACTGCACAGCAAGGGGCACAGGTATTTCAACAGAACTGTATCGGGTGTCATGCCATTGCGGGTAAAGGCGGAAAGCTAGGGCCGAACTTAACTGCCTTTGGTGATCGGGATAAGGTAGCTGGGATTTTAGAATTTAAGAAGGAAAATATCCAACGCTGGATTAAGAGTCCACAGGAAGTGAAGCCAGGAAACAAAATGCCTTCCTTCGGTGGAAAGCTAAGTGATCAAGATATTTCTAATTTAGCTGATTATCTGCAAACATTGAAAGTTATAAAGTAAGCAGTCTGTAGAAGAAATTGAAGGACAAAGGAGGAAAAGTCGTGGTTGGACATGGACATGTGTCTCATTCCCCCAAACGATATACAGGGTTAATGGATTGGCTTACAACGGTTGACCATAAGAAAATTGGCATCCTGTATTTAATAGCAGGGGGATTCTTCTTTCTGATTGGTGGACTTGAGGCCATTCTGATACGTGTACAGTTAATGTACCCTGAAAATCATATCTTTGTAGGTGCTACTTTTAACGAGCTTACAACGATGCATGGAACAACAATGATTTTCTTGGCGGCAATGCCGGTTATCTTTGCTTTAATGAATGCGATTGTTCCCCTGCAAATCGGTGCTCGAGATGTAGCCTTTCCATTCCTCAATGCGCTTGGGTTCTGGTTATTTTTTATGGGAGGGGTTCTGCTTAATTCGAGTTGGTTTTTAGGGGGAGCACCTGATGCGGGATGGACCGCCTATCCCCCGTTATCCTCTAGCTTCAGTGGGCATGGTGTTGATTTCTATGTGTTAGGTTTACAGATTGCGGGTGTGGGTACATGGATTGGAGGAATTAATTTCCTGGTTACGATTATTAATATGCGTGCACCTGGGATGACCTTTATGAGATTACCACTCTTTACATGGACAGCTTTTGTTACTTCAGCTATGGTACTTTTTGCATTTCCAGCCATTACTGTAAGTTTAGTGCTTTTGATGTTTGATCGATTATTCCATGCGAATTTCTTTAATCCTGCTAGTGGAGGAAATGAAGTGATCTGGGAGCACTTATTCTGGATCTTCGGGCATCCCGAGGTTTACATTTTAATTCTCCCGTGCTTTGGTATTATCTCAGAAATTGTTACGATCTTCTCGAAGAAGCGTTTGTTCGGTTATAGCGCAATGGTGTTTGCTACTGTATTAATCGGGTTTCTCGGTTTCATGGTGTGGGCACATCATATGTTTACAGTAGGTATGGGACCTGTTGCTAATGCGATTTTTGGTGTAGCAACGATGCTTATTGCGATTCCGACAGGGATTAAGATTTTTAACTGGTTGTTTACGATGTGGGGAGGGCACATTCGGTTTACCACTGCCATGCTATACGCTGTAGGATTCATTCCGACTTTCGTAATCGGAGGGATGACAGGAGTGATGCTAGCTGTACCGGCTGCCGACTTACAATATCACGATACGTACTTTGTTATTGCTCATTTCCACTATGTGATTGTTGGCGGAATGGCTTTTGGATTGTTCGGTGGGTTGTATCTTTGGTGGCCGAAGATGTTTGGGCGAATGTTAAATGAATCACTAGGCAAATGGAATTTTTGGTTCTTTTTTATCGGGTTCCACCTTACATTCTTCCCGCAGCATTTCTTAGGATTAATGGGAATGCCTCGTCGGGTCTTCACGTACCTTCCTGGACAGGGCTTTGAGCTAGGGAATTTCTTAAGCTCAATTGGTGCTTTTCTAATGGGGGTGGCGACTGTTATTTTAATTATTAATATCGTTGTCACGAATGCATTACCCAAAAATGCACCAGCAGACCCTTGGGATGGACGTACGTTAGAGTGGGCAATTCCTTCTCCAGCTCCTGAATATAATTTTGCTCAAACCCCACTTGTTCGTGGATTAGATGCACTATGGACGGAGAAGATGGCAGGGAAGAAGGAAATGACTCCAGCAGAACCACTAGGATCTATTCACATGCCTTCGGCATCCATCATGCCACTTATTATGGCCATTGGATTATTTATAGCGGGCTTTGGTTTTATGTATCATCTAATACCAGTGATCGTGTTAGGTCTTGGGATTACGGTGGTCTGCATGTTTATTCGATCACTCTATGATGACCATGGATGGCATATAGAACCAGATGAAATTGAAAATAATCGGAAGGGGGTCAAGGCATAATGAAATCAGAGATGGCTATTCTGCCCCCTAATCCAGAGAAAGCCACACTAGAGGGAAAAAACAAGGTCCTCGGCTTCTGGCTCTTCCTTGGGGGAGAAATGGTGTTGTTTGGTTCCCTCTTTGCAACGTTTATTGCGTTAAGACATGGAACAGCCGGTGGCCCTAAGGCTCAGGAATTGTTTTCACTTCCGATGGTTGCTCTAGCTACATTCATTCTTCTAACCAGTAGTTTAACAAGCGTGCTGGCGATTCTAGGCATGCATCGTCAGAATGTCGGTGTATTGCGTGGATGGCTATGGATTACCGTCCTTTTAGGGGTAGCATTCTTAGGGTTAGAGGTTTATGAATTTACTGAATATGTGAATGAAGGGCACACCATCTCAAGTAGTGCATTTGGTTCAGCTTTTTACACATTGGTTGGATTTCATGGAGGGCACGTTCTTGCTGGTGTCACTTGGATTACGCTGCTTATTGCGCAAAGCTATAAAAAGGGCTTAACCGTTATAACAGCACCAAAATTCTATCTCGCTAGCTTATATTGGCATTTCGTTGACTTAGTTTGGGTATTTATTTTTACCGTTGTCTACCTCATCGGAAAGGTGGGAACCTAAAAAGTGTCAAATGATCTCAATCAGCCGGTGGAAATCAAGCATATAGCCCATCAGGAAGGTCCTAAGAGGCATTTGATTACCTTCGTAATATCAATTTTATTTACTGCCTTTGCCTTTGCTGCTGTTGTCTTTGCTGGACAAAGTCCATTTGTGGCTCCGTTTATTGTTGTTTTGGCCCTTGTTCAGGTGCTATTTCAACTTTATATTTGGATGCACATGGATCAGAAGGGGCATGAGTTGCCTGCAATAGGAATTTACTTTGGATTTCTTATTGCCTTTTTAGCAGTTGTAACATTTGTTTATTGGCTGGGTGGTTACTAAAGGAGAGAAAAAATGGGGGGTGGGCAAGATCAGAAGGATGCCCTCCTTTTTTTTCATATGAGGCTGGTTGGGTCCGGTAGGGAAATTTAAAAGAAGGAGAGGCTTATCTCATGACTCACAATCATACGTGGCAGCATGCTGGATTTGTGGAGCTATGGAGTCCGTTATTTTTTCTGTTTTTAATTCTTATTTCTAGTCTTTATCTAGCGATTACAGGTCCTTGGCGTGGGTACTTTCATATAGTTGAATCTGTAACGTCAAAACAGAAAATCTTATTTTGTGTGGGGATTTTATGGTTCTATATTGCCCTTGGGAGTCCACTAGACTATTATGGTCACCATTATATTTTCAGTGCTCATATGCTTCAGCAGGCGATTTGCTATTTTGTTCTTCCACCATTTATACTTAGAGGTATTCCAGATTATGTTTATCGTAAAGCCTTCGAATATAGATGGGTTAGAAGAATTGTGATTACCCATCCAATCTTTGCAACGGTATTTTTCAATGGAATTTTTTCTTTCTATCACTATCCGATAGTGTTTAATTCAATCATGGAAAATATGCTTCTTATGATGCTATCTCACGCTATTCTTTTTGTTTCCGCTTTTCAAATGTGGTGGCATATTGCTGCACCTAGTGGGGAATTTACAAGAGTGTTAGGGTTGCGGAAGATTGGCTATATCTTTCTTTCCGGTATGTTATTAACACCAGCTTGTGGGTTAATTATCTTTGCGGGTTCACCCGTTTACATGGTTTATGCAAATGCCCCACAAATCCTATTTCCTGCCTTAGATGATCAGCAGCTTGGCGGGACTGTTATGAAGATTATTCAAGAGATTTGCTATGGAGTTGCATTAACCTTCGGATTTTTTGAATGGTATCGCAAAGAAAACCCTATTGACACTCATAATCCACAGGTCGATGGGGAGTGGAACGAAACGCTAACTCATTCATTAAATGACCCATTAATTTTTGAACCAACGGTTGTGGGACCACAAAATCGATTGTAGCAATGGAAATAGAAGGGGGTAATGGTATTAAGGAATAACTCCCCCTCTTATCCAAAGATTAAAATAGAAAGGGCAGTGTGATGATTCATTTTCTACCATTAATCAGTACATCTTTTATTGTTATAAGTGCGATCCTCATTGCAATAGGGTGGTACTATATTAAACAGAGAAGGATAGAGGCACACCGGAAGGTTATGACAATGGCTGGTGCCTTTGCCTTAGGATTCTTTATCATTTATGCAAGTCGTACCCTGTTTATCGGTAATACGATGTTCGGGGGTCCTGAATCGATTAAACGATATTATACGATCTTCTTAGTTTTTCATATTATTTTGGCAACTACTGGCGGAATTTTTGGGATTGTTTCATTGATATCAGGTTTTAAGTCACGGATGTTGCTCCATCGCAGGCTTGGACCATGGACAGCAGTAATCTGGTTCTTCACGGCTGTGACTGGAGTTATCGTTTATCTACTACTCTATGTTTTTTGGGCACCTGGAGAAACGGATAGTATGTTGAAAATCATCTTAAGTGGTGGATAGGTATCTGGGAGGATCTACAAGGGTCCTGACATTTATTTGGTCCAGAGGTTAGGATTGCACCATTCACTTGATTACATCTATCTCCATTTCATTCTTTGCTGTCTTATCCCGAAGGTGATTGATTTCAAATTTGGTATGTCTGATTTCCTTTATCAATTCTTCATAACGAGCTTTATTAAGAGCTCTTTCCATTTCTAATTTCTCTTCCAGTTCATCTAATTTCTCACTTACCTTTGCCACCGTTTCGTTATTCTTAGCAATCATTTCATTATTCTTGGCAACCATTGAAATAAGTTGTGATAGTTGTTCTTCTATGCGTCTTAAATCTGACACGTTTCTCACTTCCTTTTTCATTTTAACCTATTGTACCAGAGAAACTTCTGATCACATAGACGAAGGAGTGATACCGACGGCTCGCTTCCATCGAGGGTTTTAAACTAGCTTTATACTATTGACAATAAAGTACATAGAGTAGCGATAGTGGGAATACTTCTTGTATTCGAAAACTTTGTTTAATAAGATAAAATAAGGAAAACTAGTTGCTCTTATGCGGAGACGGAATTCAAATCATTTATAAATTCCTATACGTCAAAGGATCTACTATCTTGTAATAAATAATAGGGAGGCTAGGAGGACATGGCAGAAGCAGCCTATCGAACGGTGATGATGAAACCCCAGGATCAAGTTGCCGTTGCTCTTGAGGACATACCAGCAGGTGCACAATTAACCGTAAAGTGTCAAGAACGAATAGTTGAAATCATATTGGCTTCAGATATCCCATTTGGGCACAAGTTTGCCGTAGTTGATATTTCTCAAGGGGAGGATATCTTGAAGTATGGTGAAATCATTGGAGCTGCAGTTTGTGAGATAAGTAAGGGTGAGCATGTTCATGTACATAATTTAGAAGGAAAACGTGGGAGAGGTGATCGTCTTGTCAACAATTCCTAGTGGGAAATTCTGGGGTTACCGTAGACCTGATGGTAGTGTTGGGGTAAGAAATCATGTCTTGATATTGCCAACGATTACTTGTGCAGCACAAGCTGCCAAGCAAATAACAGAGCTTGTCCAAGGGACAGTCTCATTTATTCACCAGCATGGATGTACGCAGGTTGGAGAGGATTATGACCAGACATTCCGTACCTATTATGGAATGGGTGCTAATCCCAATGTTTATGGTGTTGTCGTATTAGGGCTTGGCTGCGAGACCCATCAAGCTCGAAGTGTTGCTTCCGAGTTAGCAAAGACTGGCAAACCAGTTGAAGTCGTCTCGATTCAAGATCAAGGTGGTACGCTTGGTGCGATTGCTGAAGGGGCGAAGATCGCGACAAGAATGGTTCAGGATGCTTCTGCGCAGATCAGAGAGATTTGCGATTTTAGCGAATTAATCGTTGGAACGGAGTGTGGAGGTTCTGACGCTTGCTCTGGTCTTTCGGCAAACCCAGCAGTTGGAGTCGTTAGTGATCGGTTAGTCGAACATGGTGGAACCGCTATTTTGGCGGAAACAACGGAACTGATTGGGGCAGAGCACCTACTGGCTGCTCGGGCAGTAGATGAACGTACGAAGAAACGTGTATATGAAGTGATCTCCGCTATGGAAGCACGTGCCATGATGATGGGGGTCGATATTCGTACAGGAAATCCAACCCCTGGCAATATTGAGGGGGGACTTAGTACATTAGAGGAGAAATCACTCGGTGCGGGGAACAAAGCAGGAAGCACTCCTCTGCAAGAGGTTATAGATTATGCGCAAAAACCAACGAAAAAAGGGCTTGTATGGATGGACACTCCTGGACAAGATATAGAACAGCTGACAGGTATGGTAGCTGGAGGTGCTCAGATCGTTCTGTTCACAAGTGGGAGAGGGACACCAACGGGAAGTCCAATTGCACCCGTCATTAAGATTTCCACGAACACGGGGTTATTTGAAAGAATGGGTGATAACATAGACCTTAATGCGGGCACGATCATTGATGGTATAGAAACGATTGATTCGGTAGGCCAACGTATATTTGAGGAAATCGGTGCTGTGGCCTCTGGAAAATGGACAAAATCTGAAATTCTCAAACAGCATGACTTTGGCATATGGCGTATTGGCCCGACATTCTGAAGAAAGGAGAAGGAAAGCATGGAATATACACTAGCCTTATCAAGCCAGCAGTTGGATTTTTTGTTGGAAACAATCCAGGCCTTCGTCGATAATAAAAAGCTTATTCACTTACCAGATAAGGAAGGTGAAATCATTACCTTGCCTCTGACGGAGGAGGCGCTGCTGTATATTCAGTCTAGGTTTAATGGTGTGGAAGGGAAGAAGGAATTTAAGATCTCTGTTCATGAGCTTGAAAATCAGAATGTCCAGGTCGAGATTGTGATTGACCAAGCATCATGGAGTTATAAAGCGAATCTGACAGAGTTTGATATCCATTAGACGAAAAGGCCTTAATCGGTTCAATCAATCGATTAGGGCCTTTTACGTATGTTACACCTCTAAATATTTCTGAAAACGATCGGTATCCATTCGGTTACCAACAAAGAAGGAGCCAAATTCTCCATATCGAGCACTAACTTCATCAAATCGCATTTCATAAACTAGCTTTTTGAAAGTTAGAGCATCATCAGAGAACAATGTAACTCCCCATTCCCAATCATCGAGTCCAACAGAACCACTAATAACCTGTGTCACCTGACCGGCATATTTTCGCCCAATTAACCCATGGCTTTTCATCAAGCGCGAACGATCTTCCATAGGGAGCATGTACCAATTATCATTTCCTTCACGGCGCTTATTCATCGGGTAGAAGCAGATATGATTCGTCTTAGGCGGGATTGGCTTCAATCGCCCTTGGATGTAAGGATCAGTATCCGGGTCGACGTTCGGAGCTACATAGGTGCTTAACTCGACTACTGATACATAAGAGTAATCACCGATCGTAAATTCTGCAAAGCGTGTTTTATTAAAGGCTGTCTCTAATTCATCTAATTCTTGCAGGGTAGGTCGGAAATGAAGAAACATAAGATCCGCCTTCTGACCAACGATCGAATATATGCAGGTACTTCCTTGTTTATTTTCTTGAGTTTCATTCCAACTGCCAACTAGGGATAAAAGCTCATCTACTACTTGTGCTCGTTCTTCAACAGGTAGAGCCTTAATAGATGCCCAGTCAATGCTTCGGAAATCATGGAGCGCATACCAACCCTCTAACGTTTGTACAGTCTGACTCATCATTAAACACTCCTTTAAAAAGCTGTTTATATGTATCGCTTAAACATCTGAAATTAAGTATATCACAAGAAAACATTTTTATGATATTTATACCGTTGCTTATAGTGAAAAATTAGTGAACAATTCCCCCGCTTCCATTTAGAGAAAGTGGGGGAGTATTCATTCCTATGTTGCACATTTCCATTCAATGTATCGAGTGATTAGCTGGATGGCGGTCTTGATTGCCTCTTCATCCGGTTCTATTTTGGCATGATGAAGCCCATATGGGGTGTTAGCACCAAGCCAGAACATAAATCCGGGGATTTCCTTAAGGAAATATCCGAAATCTTCGCCTGTCATAGCTTCTTTACATTCAATCAGCTGAACGCAGTCTTGATCCTTCACCCAATCCATAAACTCTCTGACTAATTCTTTGTGATTAAAAACTTGGCAATAATTGGATCCGTAGTCAATGTTCCCTTCGCACTCAAACCCGGCCTCAATTCCTTTCACCAAGGCTTCTATACGAGATTTAATCTTCTTCATTGATTCGATGGATAGGGTACGGATCGTTCCTTCGATTCTCGCTTTTTCAGCAATGATGTTTTGTTTAGTCCCACCTTCGATCTTTCCGATCGTTACCACACCAGAATCTAGAGGATCAAGATTACGACTGACAATACTTTGGAGTTGAGTGACTAAATGACTCGCAGCAACCACCATATCGTTAGCAAGGTGAGGGAAGGCAGCATGTCCACCTTTTCCCACTAAGTTGATAAATAGCTCAGATGTATTGGCGAATAGAATTCCTTCGCGAGTCGCAATGGTCCCAACTGGATACTCAGGTGCGATATGCAGGGCAATAATTAAGTCAGGCTTCCATTGCTTAAATTCCTCACTCTCAAGCATAGGCTGAGCACCACCTGGTCCTTCTTCAGCTGGTTGGAAGATGAAGAGCAGATGATCTGGAGCAGGGTGGTTGGTGAAATATGTGAGAATCCCAAGGGCAATGGTCATATGGACATCATGTCCACAAGCATGCATATAGCCTGGGTGAAGAGAATGAAACTCATAGTTTGTTTCTTCATTAATAGGAAGTCCGTCCATATCCGCCCGGTAACCGATGGTTCGAGTAGGATTGGTTCCATTGACCTTCACGAGAATCCCAGTTCTCCAGGTTTTGATTTCTAATCGTTCCTGGGGTAACCGCAAGATATAGTCAAGGAGATATTGTTGTGTTTTGAATTCTTCGAATCCCTTTTCAGGTATTTGATGAAGGCTCCGTCGGATTTCGGTATAAGAACTTAGGGTCATAGGTAGCCCCTCCTAACTTCAAGGTCTTAAAGCTGACGAAGCTCTTGCATAATTTCTGTTTTAGACTTGGTTTTGTCATCGATTTCTTTAATAACACGGGCAGGAGAACCTAAGACTACAACATTCGGCGGTACATCCTTGGTTACTACAGAACCAGCGCCTACTACGGAGCCTTGTCCTACACGGACACCCTCTAGAATGACAGCATTAGCTCCAATGAGTACATTATCCTCAATAATAACTGGGGAAGCAGATGGAGGTTCAATAACACCTGCAATAACGGTACCAGCACCAATGTGGCAGTTCTTACCGATTGTTCCACGACCACCGATGACTACGTTCATATCCACCATGGTTCCTTCACCAATGACAGAACCGATGTTAATGACAGCTCCCATCATAATAACGGCATTGTTACCAATTTCTACTTGATCACGGATTATGGCACCTGGTTCAATACGAGCTTGAACGGGTTTCGTATCAAGAAGTGGGATTGCAGAATTTCTTCTGTCACTCTCCACTACATAATCTTCAATTTTATCTTTATTAGCATCTAATACAGGGCTGATTTCTTTCCATTCACCAAATAGCACGCCTACATTACCAGTAATGAAGGTTTTGGTGTTGGCTCCAAAATCGATCCCCTCAAGATTTCCTTTAATATGTACTTTAACGGGAGTTTTCTTTTCGCTTTTTTGAATAAATTCGATAATTTGGTGTGCATCCATCATGTTCATTTATATGTCCCTCCTGCTTTTTCATACATGTTTCCTAATCTAATCTATCAGATCACGAATAAAGATACAACTTGCCAACAATATGGTTCGACATTTTTTTCAAAGGATTATATAGTAGTAGAAGAGGAATGTGGGAGATAATGGATTGTTGGACTTTTTAAAAAAGGATTGCATCATTGGAAGAGATGAAATATAATAAATCCATACAAAGCTATGTCAGATTAGCTAACACGGTGTGGGAGGAATGTTTAAGATGGTAACTGCAGCTGGAACAGAATCTAGACTAAGTGAAATTCGCAAAATTATTGAAGAGAAGAGTGTAGAGCTTCTTCACTTACAATTCGTTGATATTGAAGGTACGCTTAAACACGTTACAATTACTGCAGCACAATTAGATGATGCGGTAGAAGGTAAAATCATGTTTGATGGATCTTCCATCACTGGTTTTTCTCCAATTAACAAGTCTGACTTGTATTTACAACCTGATCTAGCTACTTTTGCTGTTTTACCATGGTCTGTTGAGGATGGTTACTCTGAAGCACGTTTCTTGTGCTCTGTAGCAAATCCTGATGGAACTCCTTTCGACGGGGATACTCGTAACGTATTGAAAAGAACAGTAGAAAGAGCTGCCGAAAAGGGATATACCATCTCTGTAGGTCCTGAATTGGAATTCTTCTTATTCCAAACAGATGAGAAGGGCAACCCTACTGCAACTCCACATGATAATGCTGGTTATTTCGAGCCATCTCCACATGACTTAGGAGAACGCGTTCGTTTAGAAATCTATCGTGCCCTTAAGGCTATGGGATTCACTATTGAAGCTTCTCACCATGAAGTAGCACAAGGACAACACGAAATCAACTTTAAATATGCAGATGCACTAGGTGCAGCTGATAAATCTACAACCTATAAGTGGGTAGTAAAAACTGTTGCTAAGAAATTTGGATTACATGCTTCCTTTATGCCTAAGCCTGTATTTGGAATCAATGGTTCTGGTATGCATGTGAATATGTCCTTATTCAAAGATGGACAGAATGCATTCTATGAGCCATCTGATGAAATTCAACTTTCTAAGACAGCTTACCAGTTTATCGCTGGTCTAATGGAGAATGTAAAGAGCTTTGCAGCTGTAACGAATCCATTAGTTAACTCCTACAAGCGTTTAGTACCTGGATATGAGGCTCCTTGCTATATCGCATGGTCTGCTTCTAACCGTTCTGCTTTGATCCGTATCCCTGCTAAGAAGGGTATTGCTACTCGTGTAGAACTTCGTTGTCCAGATCCATCCTCTAACCCATATTTAGCTTTTGCAGTGATTGCTTCAGCTGGTTTAGATGGAGTAGAGAAAGGCTTAACTCCTGTAGCTTCAGTTAATGATGACATCTTCCATATGTCTAATGAAGTAAGAGCTGAAAGAGGAATTGAAAATCTTCCTGGAAGCTTAGAAGCATCTGTTGATGCATTAGAAGCTGGAAGCATTGGAAGAGAAGTACTTGGAGAGCATGTTTACAATGAATATGTAGCTCTTAAGCGTAGTGAGTGGGATAGCTATCGTACAGCTGTTCATACTTGGGAAATCGATCAATATCAAGGCAAATTCTAATTGTAATTTAAAGCATAATTTTGCCATAATGGCAAGGTTATGCTTTAAAAATAATACGGCAAGGTTATGCTTTATTAAGGAACATCCAACTTTTACATTAGTTGGGTGTTTTTTTAATTTTAATTTTGTAATTGTGATATGACTTAAAGACAGATGGGAAAAATTCTCATCTT
>DATFAS010000075.1:0-10619 GCA_035254305.1 Bacillota bacterium | reverse complement strand
TGAATAGTCAAGGAATGAGTACTTGGATCAATCGTCCCTGTTATATCATCAAAATTAAACGTCCCTGTTCCGTTTTCCTCATAAGACACATTCACACTACCATGTTCATAGATCCTACACAAAGCATTGGCATAGCTATACTGGATATCTGTACTCCCATTTTGGTTAAAATCAACATCTACTGAATAAGACTCATTCCCTGTGCTTAAATAGGAAATATATCCATCAGATTCTGCAAAGGCTTGAGTTGGTAGAATCACTCCTATTAAAATGCTAAGCGTTAAAAATATTTTGCTCATATTCATACTCCTCATTTATAAATAGTTTTATCTAATTATATTCGAAGATTATCTAATTGGAATGACGTAAAAAACTGGGCAATTAAAAATTTGATACTTTTGGCCTAATTTTGATAATAAACTCAGCTTATTCTACTACGAATAGATAGGAAAAGGTGCCACCCCTAAGGAATGGCACCTAACATTAATTATTTACACCAAGGCTTCTTTCCGTAACAACTCAGCCTTATCTGTACATTCCCAAGGCAGATCAACATCCGTACGTCCAAAGTGACCGTAAGCTGCTGTAGCCTTATAGATTGGACGACGAAGGTCAAGTTGCTTAATAATGCCAGCAGGGCGAAGATCGAAGTGCTTACGAATTAATTCTACTAAACTTTCTTCACTCACTTTACCAGTACCATACGTATCCACACTGATAGAAACAGGCTGTGCAACCCCAATCGCATAAGCCACTTGTACCTCACACTTGTCAGCAAGTCCAGCTGCAACAATATTCTTAGCTACATAACGAGCAGCATAAGCACCAGAACGGTCTACCTTCGTTGGATCTTTACCAGAAAACGCACCACCACCATGACGTGCATATCCACCATAAGTATCAACGATGATTTTACGACCTGTTAATCCAGCATCTCCCTGTGGTCCTCCGATAACGAAGCGACCAGTTGGATTAATGAAATATTTCGTTTGTTCATCAAGGAATTTCGCAGGAACCACTGGTTTAATAACTTGCTCATGAAGATCTTTCTTTATTTGTTCTAATGTTATTTCTGGATCATGTTGAGTAGAAATAACGATTGTATCAATACGAACAGGTTTGTCCCCATCATATTCTACCGTCACCTGGGTTTTGCCATCTGGGCGAAGATAGGCCAATGTGCCATTCTTCCGAACCTCACTTAAACAACGAGACAATTTGTGAGCTATAGAGATTGGGAGTGGCATTAGCTCAGGTGTTTCATTCGTCGCAAATCCGAACATGAGCCCCTGATCCCCCGCACCGATTGCTTCGATTTGTTCATCTGTCATTTGACCCTCGCGTGCTTCCAACGCTTGGTCAACTCCCATAGCAATATCAGCAGATTGTTCATCGATTGACGTTAATACCGCACATGTTTCCGCATCAAAACCGAATTTCGCACGAGTATAACCAATCTCACGAATCGTTTCACGAACAATCTTTGGAATATCCACATAAGAAGAAGTAGTGATTTCACCTGCTACTAAGCAGAGACCAGTTGTTACAGATGTTTCACATGCAACACGTGCATTTGGGTCTTTCTCCAAGATAGCATCAAGAATCGAATCAGATATCTGATCACAAATTTTATCCGGATGTCCTTCTGTTACTGACTCCGAAGTAAAAAGATGACGTCCTTTTTGTAGGGCCATTTAAGTACCTCCTTAATCCTTAAGAAAAATGATAAATACGGCACTCGTACTGCAAGATTCCGAACCCCAAAGAGGTATTGTGTAAAAGAAATAAAACCTTCTCCCGTGAGGAAAAAGGTTGATAATCCGCATCCTTTTACCTCTTATCTTCCAGGACAATTGTTCGATTGGTCCTGCTGGTTAGCACCTTTCACTTATGCTCCTATCTTGCCCATCATTGGTAAGATTATAAATGCATAGAGTGGGTTGCCGGGCGTCATCGGGCCAGTCCCTCGTGCCTTCTCGGAATAAGAGTATCCGTTTGCATCAGAATAGCTAAACTTTGGTAACTTGTCAATGGATATATTATCCAAATAAATAGTTGTTCGATTAACTTTCTTGGGTAAGCAATCCATATTTTCTCTTAAAGCGATCCAATATCTTCAACCAGCTGGCACCAAAGAAATATAAAAAGAGAGCATTCGAGCATGCATGTGCTAAATCAAAATAGAATCCAGCCATATAAGTCGCAATTAGCGCCTGCCACTGAAAATCCTTAACAAAATTAATCATTACAGAAAGATTCATAAACCAATCAAAAACAAAACCCCATACAAACCCATAAGCCGCTTGACCAAGCCTCCAGGTCATCCATTTAGTATCCTTCATCAGTCCAGTAACAAACCCCACCATCCCCCAAGCAAACATTTGCCAAGGGGTCCAAGGTCCTTGACCGAAAAAAATATTGGATACCAAGGCAGCCGTTGAGCCAATGATAAAACCCGCTTCTTTACCAAAAACCATAGCTGAGACCATAATAATGAAGGAAACAGGTTTTACATTCGGGATTGGGGCAAAGGGAATCCGACTTACAGCCGCAATAGCAGAAAGAATCGCGATGAGCACAATTTCTCTTGTATCCATTTTTCTTACCTGAAATCGATAATAGAAGGGCAAGATCGATAAGGTAACTAACAAAAAGCTTATAAGCAAATAATGATCACTAAAATAGAAGGTTGAAATTCCTACACACATGATTGAAAGCAAAAGAACGGATAAAATTATGAGGTTGGCACGTGCCACTGAGCAAGAACCTCCTCATAAGTAATCGCAGATGGTAAATGCTCTCGAAAGATTCGGTTTAGTACAGTAGTATAGAAAAAGTTCCCTTTAAAGAATGGCCCTGGCTTGTCCTCTGATATGATTTCCCCATTAAATAGCATGGCACACCTTGTCGCATAGCTAGCTGCAAATTCAATATCATGAGTAACCATTAGAATGGAGACACCATTTTGTCTCAATCCATTCAAAATCTCAGCAAACTCCTTTTTAGATATAGGATCTAATCCTTTCGTCGGTTCGTCAATCAGCAGGATCTTAGGCTTACCTAGCAACACCCCTGCTAAGGCTATCTTCTGTTGCTCTCCCCCGCTACAGTCATACGGATGCTTCTCTAGCAGATGATGGATCCCTAGTCGAGAAATAAGCTCATCTAATTCATATTTACTAATATCTAATCCATGATTTTGAATCACATGTTGAAGTTCGGCTGCTACTGTATCATGAACGAAATACAGCTTCGGATTCTGTGCCAGATACCCAATGATCTGATATCGTTCTTTTGGGGGGATTTTGGCTAACTTTTTATCTTGCAGCTTCACCATGCCACTCAGAGGCTTAAGTAATCCTGCTGCAACCTGCAGCATGGTTGTTTTTCCGGCTCCATTCCCTCCAACAACAACGAAGAAGTCATTCTCATACAGACTTAGGTTTAATGAAGTTAAGATTGGCTTTCCATCCCGTTGATACCGAAAATCAATATTCTTTAATTGTAAAAGTGTTGTGATCGCTTCTTCTTGGCTAGAGGTTGAACTTTCTTTAAGCCCTTGAGGTTTGGAGAAGCAATCTAATATCTCTCTTTGCAGCCATTGCCGTCCTTCTTTCACAGAAGTCGGAATCATACCACTGCCCTTTTGCACCGTGAGATATAATTGCGAAATCGTAGGTAAATAAGGTAGAAAGAGACAATCTTGTGCCCTCCATACTTGATCGATAGCCTGTTGAACTGTACCCTCATAATGAATGCATCCTGAATCCATAAGAATTACTCGATCACCTAGGGCAAATACATCTTCCAAACGATGTTCAACCAGTATAACAGTCATCCCTAATTCTTCATTTAATCGTTTAACCATTTGTAAAAACTCTCTTGCTGCAATTGGATCTAGTTGGGATGTCGGCTCATCTAACAGGAGCACCTTCGGCTGCATGAGTAAGACGGCAGCAAGATTCACCATTTGCTTTTGACCACCAGATAATTCGTAAGTCTTTCTATGTAGTAGTTCTTCTAAGCCAAAAAAACTTACAATCTCCGCTACTCGCTTACGAATCACAGCAGAAGAGTATCCTAAATTTTCAAGCCCAAAAGCTAACTCCTGCCATACTTCATCCATAACAATTTGATTCTCAGGATCTTGAAATATCATGGCTACTTCCTGTGCCATCCGAGATAAATCTTGATGTTGCAGAGGGATGCCATCATATAAAATCTCCCCTGTGACTAAGCCAACAGGCTGTACCTCCCTTTTCAACATACGAAGCAAGGTAGACTTCCCAGATCCCGAAGCACCTCCGATGACGGTGCACTCACCTGGTTCAATCTGTATGGATATATGTTGTAAGGCCAACGTTTTATCCGGATAAGAGAAAGATACATCCTTCATTTCTAGGATCGCCATTTCATACTCTCTCTCCCTTCAATTAAGATAGGAACCATCGTAAATAGTATAAATGAAAAATAGAACAACCATTGCAGCCCATGAAAACCATCCCATTTTAGTTTAGGATAAATCGCTAAGACACCGTAGCCTAGAAATGAACCAGTCATACATATGCTACCAGTTATAATTAATAAAAACAGAACCACGCCATCCATTTTCCGAAAACGATAGGAATGATAGCTGCTCCGTTTTTCCAATATCCCATAACCCCTTGCTTTCATTGAATCTGAGGTTTGTAATGCTTCTTCTAAAGACCAGGTTACCACAATTTGTAGAATTAGAACGGCATCCTTCAATCTTTTGCGTAGTGGGCCCACGAAAGGATTTACCCCTCTTGTTTTCTGCACGACCATAATTTGATTCATTCTGCGTTTCACTAAGGGAACGAAACGAACGGCCATCATAACGAGTAGACCCATCTTCTGAAAAGCTTTCGAAAACAAAAATAAAAACTTCCCAGAGGTCATCACTTGATTATAGGCAACGAAGCTAACAAGGACACAAAGCAAGGACAGCATCATGGTCAACCCATAAACGACTGCTTCCCCCGTAATCGGTTGATCCATAAAATAAAACAAAATCATTCGTCCCCTATGAGAAAACAAAGGGTTCACGAGAGCAATTGTAATCCCCATAAATAGGTAAAAGGGTAAGTAGCTACGTAATTGCGTTCCCCGATCAATACAATAATTTAATCCGATCATTATGATTAGCCCTGTTATCAGATAGATTGGGTGCAGCAAAGTCATTGTTAAAATCATAAACCCTATAAAATAAAAAAAGCTCGTAAAAGGATGCAAAGAATTAAGCCCTTTATTCATGTCTTATCCCCTAATTGGAACCAATATCCTTAACATAATCTAATGTATAGAACCATTCAATGCTATCCCCAGCCTTCACCCCATAAGTGCCTGCACTACGATCCGATATCTTACCATTCACCTTAAACATCCAGCCACTCTTCGGACCCTCATCGAGCTCATAGAGATTATCAATTCCTCTAATATAAGCAGTGGCCTTCAAGCCACTATATTCCATTTGTATTTTTTTATTTTTGGTTACACGGGACAGTACATCTAAAACGGTATCACCCTGTTGTATCTGAATAGATTGAGCAGATAAAATCACACCATGTTCTTTATCCCCAATAATGGATACGGATAATGTTTGGTCAGATTCATTCGGCTGCGGTGCTAATTTCGTTACTGGAGTAGGTTCTGCTGCTGGAACTAAGGCTGGGGTTGGAGCAGATTCCGTAACATCCTGCTGGGATTCTACCCTAGGTGTAGGAGAGGCCTCTCCTTTATTTTCCCCAGAGTCAGACTGGATAACGGGGACAGCAGATGATTCACTCTTCTCTTCCTTAGACACCGCCACTTCTTGTTTCTGTTGATCTGCCTGTATGTCAGGTTGCTTCGTTTCTTGCGTTGGCTCCTGTTTTACAGATTCGGGTGCCTCTGTATTCATAGTGGTTTGTCCATGACTGCATGAAATCAACAAAAAACTAAACAAAATACCAAATAACACCTTTCCCTTCCTCATCACGAAATCTCCCTTCAAAAGGATAAAGAGCCGACGGTCCCCGTTCGACTCCTCACCCTAAAATCTATAAGAATGGTTTAGTTATGTTGAGATTCATATAATTTAACTGCTAGAGAGGCTACCATTTCACGTGTGGCATTCCCTTGAGGATCGATCTTGCCATCGAACCCAAGCATAATGCCTTGATCATATAATGCTTCTATAGCGGGTAGTGCATAAGAAGAAATCTCTTCCTGGTCCTTAAAAATTGCCGATCCATCTTTTCCTTGTAGGTGATACGCATTGGCAATGATAGTTGCCATTTGTTCCCTTGTAACTGGGGTATTCGGTGCAAAGATCGTATCTGTTATTCCATGAATAATTCCATCCTCTTTTGCTACCATTACATCATTATAATACCAATCTGTGGGAAGAACATCATCGAAAATCGCATGTTCTCCACCATCTAATTTTTTACCTAGCAAGCGCATCATTACAGCTGTAAATTCAGCCCTTGTTACAGATTGTTTAGGAGCAAATGTTGGAGTAGCAGCACTCACCCCCTTCATCAGATTGTAATCTCTTGCTTTCTTTACACTTTGCACAGCCCAGGAAGAGATCTGGTCAACATCTATGTAATCTGCGGTTTCTTTTAAATTTCCTGTCTCCACAGATTTACTAGTAGTAAATTGATAGATAGAGCCCTGTCCCTTAACATAAAATTGATAAGCCTCCAGTGCTACTAATGCCTGCTCGGTTGCAATCGGATTTGTTCCCTGATCCATCTGATGGGCAAACCCACCATCTGCTTGTTGGAATTGAAGCAAACAACTGATCAGGTCCTTGCCTGAACGATTAAATTTTGGATCAATAGGATTCAATCCTAAAGCAGCCAATCCTTCAATTTCTTGTGCAATACTTTCCGAATAGGTAACTGGTTGCTGTATAGAATCCACCATCCAATGAATAGCCGCATCAGTCGCTTTTTTCACTTCTTCACGATTTTGATAGGGGGCAAGAGCTGCTATAGCCATAGAGGTAATATCTATATCACTTGCATCACCACTTACTATCGACCAACCACCATCTTGGTTTTGATTCTTTAGTAACCAATTTACCATCTTATCTCGAGTCCACAGAGCATTATCCTGAACAGGATAATTTTTGCTGTCTAAGGCAATTAAACCAAAAATTACACCATTCGCTCCCTGTGAGGTAAGCCGTTCGTTGTTATAAATCTTTTCAATCATGTTATAACCACTACTATTCAACGGATCTTCCCCTGCAGCCAAAACCCCAAGAACCATCCGTTCAAAATCTGTTACGTTGTGGAAAGATCCCTGATTTTGATCTAAAGTGGCTTTCATGTTCGCCATATAACTAACAGGAAGCGTTTGACCAGCTCGAGCAAGGGCAAATGCAGACCAATCGGATAGGGAATCACTATCCATTACCTTTTTAACAGCAGCATCGATTGCTTGATCTATGTTGATCGATCCGTTTAAAGCATCACGATCAATAACTGCAAATTTAGTAAAATGATTCACTCGACCAGTTACCGTTCCTGTTTTGGCATCAACAACCGCTGGAATGGGAACCCATTCATTTGTTTGTTCATTAAGCCATACCATAGCGACTTGATTTAGATCCTTAACAGTTAAAGGCACCCTTAATGAAATATCAATGGGTTTATCAAATGTTTGCCCTATAGGGGTAAATTCATATAAGGGTGAAAGGGCTTCTTTTCGATTCTCTGAAGTCAACTCTTTAATTCCAATAGTAACCGATTGTTTTAAGGCTTGCTGCGGAATAGTGATCTCCACAATCTGGTTAGGGTCACTAATAGTAGATCCATTAGCTGGATTTACTGCCTGTTGAAGATTCACTTCATTTTCCTTTATCATCCTGGCTAATTGTTGAATAGCCTGTTCATTCATCTTTTGATCTTGGTTAAGCACAACAACAGTTTTAGCCACTTGTTGAATGGATTTGTGATTATCAACGGCAAGGGATAAGGATTGAGTAGCAGAATCTAATGATGTTGCTGTTTGAGAATTTTGCTCTAAGTTTGCTATTTCTCCACTATATTTCCATTCTAATCGATCTCCACTCGTTAACTGGTAATCACTTGCACTTATTTGAGACTGAATTCCATTCACTAAGAAAATCCAACCGCTTTGTGGGCCATGGTCAAATTCATTGATTCCATCAATGGCTTGTACATACAGGGAGCCACTATAACTTTTATACTTGATCTGACTACTGCTTAACGTTCTAACAAGCACTGAAAATGCCGTATCACCATCTTGGAGCTGTACCTCGGTAGCAGGCATAATAGTTCCATGCTGGTGGTCTCCAGTCACTGTAAGAGTAATGGTACCTGTTTTAATTGTTTGTTGTGTAGATGATTTGCTTCCACTATTTGAGTTTGATAAGGCTACTCCACTCATATGATAATAAATAGGGTTAGCCGTTCTATTCTCTGCAAATTTCTGATAAGCAATTAATGCCGTTAACGCATCATTCGTTGCGAAGGAATTGGCTGTACTACCCCAACTACTATCGTCATATTTAAACATTCCGCCAGCCAACTGATAAGTAAGCAGCTGTTGCACTAAATTCCGACCATTGAAATTCGAAGGATCTACCCCTACAGCAGAGAGACCAATAACCATTTGGGATAAACTATCACTGTTCGTTGGTGTTACCCTTCTTAATGCTTGTACTGCATCATATACAGCACTTGTTACCGTAGCATCATCCTGGTATGGAGCCAGTGCCGTTAATGCCATTCCCGTCATATCAATGTCTAAGGTTGTAGGGGTTTCGTATCCATTAGGCATATAATTACTGTCATAGGTAGGCTTCTTCCATTCTCCGTCATGACGGATAACGAGATCCCAGCCTCCCGTGCTGAGCTTGCTTTGTAGAATACTAGTCATAAGCGCTTGTCTTGAACCTACTGCATCGGCAGAAAGAGAATAGCCTTTACTATCTAAAGCCAATAACCCCCAAATTAGTTCATTATTCCATCTTTCTTCTGAATCGGTAGGAAGCGCCCCCAATTTTTGGATCAAATTCATTCCAGAAATATTCGTTGCATCTTGGCCCGCAGCTGTTAAGCCCAAAATTTTCTTCGCTAATTTGTTGTACGAGCTGTAATTTCCTTGATTTCCTTGGACTTCTGTTTGCACACTTTGGATATATGGAATGCTTGCCTGTTGGCCGGTTAGGAAGCGGATAATAGCGTTACTATCATCGGTTTCTGCAACCTGACTTAAGAATGAATTTGTCCCCTGTTGAATAGGATCACCATAAAAAACACTCATATGATAGTAGATTGGGCTATCTGTATTTGTTTTTGAAAACTTCAGATACGCAGCTAATGCTGTTAATGCATCATTGGTAGCATAGCTGTTAGGCCCACTTCCCCAGCTACTATTATCGTATTTAAACATTCCATCACTCAACTGGTATGTAAGCAATTGTTGCACTAAATTCTGCCCATTAAACTGAGTAGGATCCATCCCTACAGAAGAAAGCCCAATGATCATTTGGGAGATGCTATCACTATTAGTCGGCAACGTGACTAATTTTAACTGTTCCACTGCATGATATACAGCATCTGATACCGAGCTATCATTTTTATATGGAGCTAGGGCAGTTAATGCCATCCCCGTCATATCGATATCAAGCGTGGTTGAAGTTCCATAACCATTGGGCTGGTAATTACTATCATAAGAAATTGCCTTTTTCCATTCTCCTGCATGGCGAACGACAAGATCCCAACCTCCTGTACCTACTTGGCTGTCAACGAGTTGTCTAATCATCGAATCTCTTGAACCCACAGCATTTGCAGAAACAGCATAGCCCTTACTATCTAATGCAAATAATCCCCAGACCAATTCATTATTCCATCTACCTTCTGAATCTGTAGGTAGTGTACTAAGCTTAACAATGAGATCCGTTCCATCAATATTCGTCGCATCTTGTCCTGCAGCTGTCCATCCTACAATTCTTTTTGCCAATGTATTATAAGAACTATAATTTCCTTGATTTCCTTTTACCTCCGACTGTACTCCTTGAATATAACCTGTACTTGACGGTTGTTGGATCAAGTATCGGATAATGGCATTGCTATCATCCGTATTCGCAACCTTCCCTAGAAATGCATAGCTGGCTTTTTGTAATGACTGATTAGCTAGAGTAATTATTCCTCCATTTGCAGCCTGAGCTGGTGAAATGTAACCACCTACAATTTGTAAAAAGCTAAGAAAACATACTAGAAACGAAGTCAACCATTTTTGCCGAAATCTAAAGTTTCTCATTTTCTTTCCCCCAATAAAATATAAAAAAAAACTCAACGGATAACCGTTGAGATCTGAACGTGTATTCTAGCTAAAAGCCATATGAACTTTATGCATGAAGAATAACACACCCCTATCTCCCGTAGGTAACCGTGTATGACATCCTTCGGCAGGTCTCCTGACTTTGCTTCATCCATTTGCCTCTCCTTCCCAGTTCTTATTAAACCAGTGGATTATAAAACAAATGTCTGCATTACAGTGGCGGGACCGTATCGGAATTGCACCGATTTCCCTTTTCAAACTCTAATTATGAAATAAAAATTGAGTTACCGAAAAAA
>DATFAS010000074.1:0-6231 GCA_035254305.1 Bacillota bacterium | reverse complement strand
GGAAGGTTTCGATACCTTATTCAACTATGATTTCCCTACAACCAAATTTATGTATACAACGAAAAACCTTTCCAATTCTCAAGCATATACAACACTCGTTTGGTTGAAAGACATCTGGTCTCCACGTCTGAAAAGTACTTATGATTGGGATGGACCTATTGTACGGAATTTGGGTGCAGATGGTGCTTTTGAAGGTTATCGAGTCAAGTCAAGATATGATCAGGAACGCCGTTATGATCCTAATACAGGTCAATCTTCTGTGACAGGTGATTTAAATCATATAAATTATCAGTATAGTGGCGATTATACCGGATACCCCACTTATACAATGGAAGAGTCAATACCCGAGAGTTACAATTTCAGTTCAGAAGCAACTATTGCCAGTACAGGACTGAAAACGAAATCTTTATATAATGGAAAGAAACAATTGCTAAGTGTGGAGAATACCGCAAGTAACGGAGAGAAGAAAATTAAAACTTATCTCTCTTTTGATGCGAATTTCAAGTTGAAACCAACTCGAACTGAAATTGCCGACTATTCAAGTAGTGGTGCAGTAAATAAGCTTTATGTGGATCAGACCTATAATGATTGGGGAGGAATTAGCAGTATAACCAAACCACTCACCATCGAACAGGTAAATGATTCATCCGTAAAGCCATTGTATACAACAACTTATTCATACGAACCAACCTTTAAATTTATTACAGAGAAAAAATGGTATCAGAATGCATCTACATTATTAACAGCAACGAATGCATACGACAATTTAGGCAGATTGATCACGACAACGAATGCTAAAGGAGAATCCACACAATATACCTATACCAAACCAACTGAAGGAGAAGTTGTTACAAAAACTAAGACTTTAGAGGGTGGAAAAACAGCAAAAACTATTCTAACCTATGGTCCCGAAGCTAAGTTTGCTTTTCCAACTGTAGCAAAGAGTTATTACACCGACCAAAATGGAAGCACTAAAGAAACAAAAACTACAAAAACCTATGACTTACTGTTCGGCTTAACACAGTCAGAAACGGATAACAGCGGTAACACAACCAATTATTCTTACGATAATGTAGGACGTGTAACCTCTATTAAAATGCCAAATTATGCAACCGTGGACTCATATAATTACGAGGTAGAAAAAAATTCGAATATAGTCTGGCTACTTCATCCCTGTTTGATACCACGAATCAGAATTTATTATCCACAAGTGTTACTTCTTATACCACTTATAAAGATGTAGCCTCTGGAACAGTAAATAAATATGATGAACGCGAAAGTTTTTATGATGGATTTGGTAATTTACGCCTTCAGGATTTATGGGATTTTGAAAGAGGATCCTGGTTGGTTCAAAGTCAAAGACACTTTGATAGTTTGATGAGGACTTCATATGTAGTGGATGCAGAAAGTAATACCAAAACTTATAGCTATAGCCCTTGGGGGGAGCTTTACAAAGCAGTAGATCCACTAGGTAATACATTTCAGACGGATGTCGATTTAATTGCAAGAAAACGCACAACTTATTTCATGGCAAATGGCACGAGCAATAAACAAAACGTAGTGGAAGAATATTATAATCAATGGGGCAAGGTGCAAGAGAAGAAGGCCTATCCAAGTTGGCCAAGTACTTCGGTAGTCCTTTCTGAGAAATACACCTATGATTATGATGGGAATGTAACCGCACATACAAATCCGAATGGAGATACCACAAATTTTGTTTATGATAAATTAAATCGTTTGTACCAAGTCAAGGATCCGTTGAATCAAACAACCGAATATGGATATAGTGTATTAGGTGATTTAAGCACTATAAAACAAGCAGATGGAACACAATCCTGGGTAACATCCAAGGAATATAATGAGTTAGGGAATTTAACCAAAAAAACTTCACCTTCAGGCGAAGCAGAAATATTTGTTCCGAATGCTTTAAGTTTAACGGATCAGCAAACGGATCTTAATAAACATACGTTTAATTATTCCTATGATTCTCATCAACGAGAGACCATCTTAGATGGAGGAACCGCATCTTTTAAGTTTACGTATTATCACCCATTTGGAGCCTCCTGGATCGAGCAGTTCAACAATGGTCAATTAGTAGGGATGCAAGGTTTGGGTTATAATCCGCTCGGACAAGTAGATTACGCGAATCTTTATATTGAGAGCTTCCAACATAAGACCTATTATTCATACGATAAAATGGGTAAGTTAACCCAAATCCAAGATCCTTTTTCCTTCTACACCAAATATGGGTATAACAAGAACCGATTAACCAATGTTCAAACAGATGGAAGTTCTACTTCCAATGGTGGGGATGAAGCCAATGCTCGTTATGAATTTAATGCAAATGGATCGATCAAATCTATTACGTATCCAAAATTAAAAGATGGTAGTTATTTAAAAGCAGCTTATGAGTATGACGATCTCAATCGAATGACTAAGGTGACTAATACTAAGGGATCGCAAGTATTGTCGCAATATAGCTATACGTACGACAAGAATGGGAATATCATATCGGTTGCGGACGGACAAAGTACGACCTCTTATATCTATGATAAGCTAAATCGTTTAATTGAGGTTCATCGTCCCGATGGTACAATAACTAAGTTCTCCTATGACGCACGAGGGAATCGTAAAACAATTACAAATGACACCTGGGCCATGAACTTGGAGGCAACCGATTATACCTTCAACATTTGGAATCAGTTGACAGAGGTAAAAACAGGAACACAGGATGCGGTATTCCAGTACGGTCCTAATGGACTTAGAACTAAAAAAATAACCCCTTCAGAAATGACTCGTTATCACTACAATAATAATGGGAAAGTCATTGCCGAATCTGACGCGTCCAACAATGTAATTGCTCATTATGTTTGGGGATCTGACAGAATCTTAGACAAGAAGGACGCCACAGGCAACGACTATTATTATCTTTATAATGGGCATGGAGACGTTGTTCAGATCGTGGATTCAAACGGAGCTGTTGTAAATGACTATCACTATGATGAGTGGGGAAATGTCCTTAGTCAGACAGAGAAGATTAAAAATTCCTTTAAGTATGCTGGCGAAGCCTATGATTCAGAAACAGGATTATATTACTTGCGAGCAAGATATTATGATCCGAGCCTAGGGAGATTTATTAATAAGGATACGTATGAAGGGGATATTACGAATCCGTTAAGCTTGAATATTTATACTTACACCGCTAATAATCCTTTAAAGTACATTGACCCAAGTGGTCATGATTATTTATACAGTCAAAATCAATATGATTATCTCATGGCGTTAGCAGATGATGGTAATGAATGGGCCGCCAAACAGCTTGACGAGGGAAGATACTATGTAGACGAAGATGTACCTGGGGTAGCAGTTAACTCTGATGAAGCATTAGTACTTAGCTCAGGTGTAAAGCATGACGAACTAAGTCAGTTAATTATTGACAGTGCTTTAACAGGCGGTGTTGCAGCTCTCGAAGAAAAAGCAACTCAAAAATCTGCTGGTGAATTATTATCTAGAGTAAGTAACTTATTTACTAGAGAGTCAGCGCAACAAATATCATTTGCTACTGGACGTGCCGGAGAGCAGTATTTAGCTGAAATGGTTGGAGCCACTGCTCAAAACATTGGTCGTAATTATTTTGCAACTAGCATGGGTGCCCGTTATGTAGATGTAAAAAAAGATGGTGTTGCGTACGAATCAAAAGTGGGATATGCGTCTCTCACAAGCTTTGTAAGAAAGCAAGTGTTGAAAGATTCAGAGTTAATGCAGACTGGTTCTGTTAATAGTGTTGAGTGGCATTTCTTTAGAAGTTCTATCAGTGATTCTATCGGACCTTCTCAACCATTAAGTGACTTATTGACTGAGCATGGAATTAAGGTGATAATACACTAAGCGAGGTGATGAAATGTATGGAATACAAATTAATGGAACCTCCGTTTCCAATTAAATCATTTAAAGAAATGAATAAAAAAGAAGCCCAGTTGCATTTTGATTGGTTTATTGAACAAATTCCAAGAAGGATGAAGCAACTCAAAGATGTATTCACTCTCTCTGGTGAAAATGCGGATGAATTAGATTTTTCTGTAGACTCTTTAGTTAAATTATGGACTTGGTTTATTCCAAAAGTTATTATGGCGTTGAAGACGGAACAAGAATTGATGGCAGAACATCAATCAACTCCAGACTGGTTAAGGAATGCAATAAAACCTGAGAAGATTTCTAACAAATCACTTTCCATAGCAATGGATATAGGTATTTATTTTGCTGAGTGCATAAGGAAATCACATGCCCAAATCCAATGGGGTTTACGAACATCTCCGAAATCTTTTATCAGTGTTAATAAGCCGATTCTGCTTGGATTTAAGAACAATAAAGATATGGACTCAGCAATTATTCTTAATAACCAAGCGATAAAAGTATCACAAGGTGAAAAAAATCCAACTGCCCTCTATGACTTATATAAAGTCTGGGAAAAGTTTATCTAATTTTTAACCACAATGCGACCACACTTGCGTTGTGGTTCTTTTTTGTTCGAAGCTTACACGGATGCAAATTGCTTCTGATGTATGAATGCGACAACGAATCATTAGACCAGAAAATAAGCTAGAGCTATTGAGTAGTATCGTAAGCGTCCAATAAGATAGTGTATAGAAACTTCCTTAGAACTATGGGACAATCCTCTAAATTAAAGTATTTAAAGTTTTTAAAGTAAAGTTGAAAAACTTTAAAGGGGGTTTAGAGTTTTGAAAACTAGGGAAGTCACTAGTCAATATCGTTTTAACCAGTGGACAGAGATAGTCAGTCAGTGCCGCAGCAGCGGTCAGACAGTTGATATGTGGTGTGCTGAGAATAACATCAAAAAAACAAGTTATTATTATTGGTTAAGAAAGATCTGTAAAGCTGCTTGCGAAGGGCTTATCATGTTCCTTCAATGCTTTTTTCAATTCTTCTACATATAGTAGTGCTTGGTCCTTTTGATCTGGGTCTTGCACTTTCTTTTGAATATCAGATATAAGTAAAGCTAATGCTTGGTCTGATACCCCTTGGCTAACCTTCTTAGTCTGTTGAAAATGTTCACTCTGAATAGCAGTGTTATCCCCGTTGAATGTCGCACCATTGAAAACTACTTTCAATTTTTTTACCGTCCACTATTGCATCCCCTCCACTGATAACAAGTTGATGTATTATTGTAACCCCCCCAGGGATTGATTCTAAGGATTTCTTTAACCATTCAACAAAAGAAGGTGAAAGTTCTGAAGTTAACTCGGTATCCGTTATTTTCATAGCGGTACATTTGAGATCCTTCAATTCACGAAACTGCTCTATTTTTTGGGGACTACTAGGTTTAAGCGATCTTTCGTTTTTTTTTTTTAGAAATCTCGTTTGTATATGTATTTGTCAACTCAAATTTCCCCCACCTAGTCATTTAAAATTCCCCCACTCTAACTAGTTATTTTAGTAGAGAAAACAGGGGGATTTTTTAATTTATCAATCCATCTGCACCGTTTTATTAACCTGGTTCTCATGAATCCATTTCTTTGTCTGCTTCATCCGGTAGGATTCACCCTTCATATCAACGAAATATGCCTGATGGGTTAATCGATCAATCATCGCCGCTGTCATCACAGGGTCTTGGAAGATCTCGCCCCATCTCTCAAAAGATAGGTTGGTTGTTATGATGGTGGTTTTGCGACCCGCACGTAGGGAGAGGTGAGTGAATAATAACTCAGCTCCCTCCTTGTCGAAGGAGATATAGCCCATCTCATCCACAATGACTACATCATACTTTTCAAAGCGTTTTTGAAAGGTTCGAAGAGTTCTCTCAGCCTTGCATTCCTTTAACTCGTGAATCAACTTAGGTACATTGGTAAACCACACTCGGTACCCTTCCATACAGGCTTTGGTGCCGAGTCCAATTGCTAGAGCCGTCTTTCCTGTACCAGAGTTTCCAGCTAATATCAGGTTGCGACCCTCTTCCACAAAAGCGAGGGTCTTTAATTGCTTAAGCTGGCGTTGTGCATCGATGGGGAGATCTGGAACAGAGAGATCCTCCAAGCCTTGCTGGTACAGAAATTGGGCTTGGTTCATTCGTTTTTGAAACGAAGATTCTTGACGAGCATCCCATTCCTTCTGAAGCAGATGAGCTAAGAATTCTTCATACGTGATGTCGAATTGCTGCGCCTCTTTCACGGATGCTTCAAGGTGCTCCCGAAGCATCGGAAGTTTTAATTCCTT
>DATFAS010000073.1:0-6645 GCA_035254305.1 Bacillota bacterium | reverse complement strand
CATTAATACAACGATGGATCAAGTCGTTTCAGAGGCGAAGCAATTAGAGGATTATATGGTTCAACTTGAAGACAAGAGTGGAATTATTAGCAACAATATCGAGAATATTTCTGCTGTAACTGAGCAAGCCTCAGCAGGAGCCCAACAGGTAAGTGCCGCAAGTGATCAGCAGGCAGCATCTTCTAATCAGATCTCGAAGGATGCCGAATCTCTCAGTCAACTGGCACAAGCCCTTGAGGATATTACGAAGCAATTTAAAATTTAATTATACTTTATCACCAAACCACCGATTCCATCGGTGGTTTTTAAATGTATTTCATAACAGGCTATAATAAAGTAATATGAAAAAAGGACAAATTCTTCATTGGAAAGTTCTTTAAAAATAGCTTTAGGAGGTAACTAGATTGTCTCAACTTTCCCCAGTAGCAACCTTCTTAGCTGGATTACAATGGCTTTTTTTTATGTTTACCAATACCGTTGTCATTCCACTATCTGTTGGAACTGCTTTACAGCTGCCACTAGCCGAAACCACAGCTTCGGTTCAGCGTTCATTTATTTATACAGGAATCGCCTGTCTACTGCAAGCCTTTTTGGGTCATCGGTATTCTCTTATGGAAGGACAATCTGGATTATGGTGGGGCGTTATTTTAAGTCTATGTGCGACAGCAAGTGCTTCGCAGATGGATCTAAGTGTTGTCGGTGGGTCCCTTTCCGTTGGGATTTTATTATCCGGAATACTCATTGCTTTACTTGGTACGATGGGCATTGGGAAAGTGTTGAATAAAATATTTACCCCCATCGTAATGAGTGTTTTCTTGCTGCTTCTTACTAGTCAGTTGATCTTGATATTTTTTAAGGGAATGGTGGGATTTACTAGTGAAGGCCGTATTAACGTACCCATTGCTTGCCTCTCCTTTCTCCTCGTATTTATTGTCAGTGTCTTAACGGTGAGTGGGAAGGGACTAGTCAGTAATTTCTCTATTTTAATTGGTATTGTTGTCGGTTGGATTGCGTACAGCCTTTGGTTTCCAACTGAAAATCTGAGTACAGGTTCTACCTCTACTCTGTTAATCCTGTTTCCCTGGGGAGGTGTTACTCACTTAGCATGGGGAGTTGTCATTATGGCCATTCTGACAGGCCTCATCAATACGACGAATACTGTGGCCACATTGCGGGGAGCTGAAAACATCTATGAAACAAAAATGTCTGACGCTGTTTACAAGCGTTCTTTCATTGTCACGGGTTTTAATTCTATGATCTCTGGTCTATTTGGGTTAGTACCCTATGCACCATACGCCTCATCGATTGGTTTTATTCAAACAACGCGGATAGTTGAACGATCCGCTTTTGTGATAGGGTCCTTCTTATTTGTTATTCTTGGGTCCATTCCTGCCCTAGGTTCTTTCTTTTCTACACTTCCCATAAGTGTAGGGGATGCGGTCTTGTTTGTTGCTTATCTCCAATTATTCGGGTCTGCACTTCGTAATATAGAAGGGATTCGTTTTAATTCCAAAACGATCTATCGATTGGCAGCACCTACTTTACTCGGATTAGCGATTATGAATCTTCCGGCGACAGCTTTCGTTTCGATTCATATGTACCTTCGCCCATTACTAAGCAATGGGCTGCTACTGGGTATTCTAGTAGCCATAGTTCTAGAGAACGTGGTGAATTGGTCCTCGTACGAAACATCCTATACCCAAGAAATTCAGAGAAAGCAAGTCGAGTAACTCAACAGACCATCCGAATAGGGTGGTTTTCTTTAGGCGTGAACAATATGGTTTGGTACAGGCAACTATTTCAGTAATTAGAAATAAACTAATGATATAATGTGTTTTTTCATCAAGGTTATTTTTTTTAAAGCCAATTTTGCACATGGGAAAATTTATTTGCCATGAGAAATAAGAGTATACCCTGATAAAATGTTTATAAAGTGAATAATGATCATGTGAGGAGAATAAAGGTGGAACCAAGCAATGTTCAAAGAGCAGAAATTACCTGGGAGCCGTCCTTTACGGACCGAAAGACAGTTGAAGATGCCAGAGCTTCCCTAGCTGGAAAACATAAAGGTATTCGAGCCATACTTCCATTTCTAGGTCCAGCTTTCGTCGCTTCCATTGCCTATATAGACCCTGGTAATTTTGCAACAAATATTCAGAGTGGATCGCAATTTGGTTATCGAATGCTATGGGTGGTGATATTATCCAATCTGATCGCCATGCTGCTGCAGAATATGTCAGCTAAATTAGGGATTGCTACAGGAAGAAATCTTCCAGAGTTATGTCGTGAGCACTTTCCTAAATCACTTTCCTATCTGATGTGGATTGTTTCAGAAATTGCGGCAATGGCAACAGACTTAGCGGAGTTTCTAGGTGCAACCATAGCCTTAAATTTGCTGTTTGGCATCCCTATGCTGTATGCCACTCTATTAACAGGGATTAGCACATATCTAATCTTGATGCTTGATCGATATGGGTTCCGAATGCTTGAAAAGTTTATTGCTATCTTTGCTCTTATGATTGGTGGTTCTTATATTATTGAGACCTTCTTATCCAAACCCGATTTGGGGCAAATTGTTTATCATAGTATCGTACCATGGTTAGGGAATTCAGATAGCATCCTACTTGCAGTAGGAGTGATTGGCGCTACAGTCATGCCCCATGCGATTTACCTGCATTCAAGCTTAACACAGAATCGCATTGTACCTAGGAATGATGAGGAAAAAATTAAAATCCAACGATTTAACACGAAGGAAGTGATCATTGCACTTTCTTTTGCAGGATTTGTAAATCTTGCCATGATGTATATGTCTGCATCCGTCTTTAATGAATCTGGTAATACCGGGGTGGTGGATATTCAATCGGCGTATCAAACCCTAACCCCTTTACTAGGATCTGCGGCGGCAAGCGTATTTCTATTTTCCTTGCTTTGCTCTGGAATTTCAAGCTCAGTCGTAGGAACTATGGCAGGTCAGGTCATTATGCAGGGCTTTGTGGGCTTCACGATTCCTCTTTGGTTGCGGCGATTAATTACAATGCTGCCCACCATCATCATTGTTGCTCTTCATGTTGATCCGATTCGAACACTTGTCATCAGTCAAGTTGTACTCAGCCTTGTCCTACCAGCGCCCATTCTTGCCTTGATTTATTTCACCAAAAAGAAAGAGATCATGGGAGTACTTGTCAATACCAAGCGTATCACCATTTTATCTACGATATGTGCTATTCTGATCCTCTGTTTAAATTTTTACCTCATCTTCCAGACCTTCTCTTAAACGTTATCATCCTCCTTAAGGCTGCCTTTTGGCAGTCTATTTATGTATAATCGCATTTCATTAGAATGATTCTAAAAAAAAGAGGACTTGCTTTAGTTAAGCAAGTCCCAAAGAGTTTAAAAAGGAAGGTGAATCAATACTGTTATCATAATGAACTAAAATGAAATTTGTATGAAATTTCCTCAATTGGATTGTGACTTTTTATTCACGGGGAAAGACATCTCTATTCTATAGATTCCCTGCAACCGGCTGATCAACGCCATTGGCATTAACGGAATTGGTGCTATTTACACCATTTACTTCATTTATAATATTGCCGATGCTCCCTCCGCCCTGACCTTGAAAAGTCTTTGTATTGCTTTTGGGAGAAATATTCAGAACGTCCCCTACATTAAATGTTCCAGAATTATCATTGATATTCACTGCGCCGACGACAGATGGCAATTTGAGGCACCTCCTTGTCTCGTAATCATTCAACAGGTTCTTTCCTGAAGAGGTGGCGAATATTTTTGACCCGTGATTCCGCTTGAAGATCAAGAGTTGAGCCAATATGGATCCCCGAGGCTGCTGCGATGAAGGAAACCTCTAATTTTTCTACTTGAATAATAGGGGAGGCTTGTAGGGCTATCATTTCCATATCTTCTTCCAAACAAGAAAAAGGAAAAGCTCCTTTAAACATGAAGTAATCCTCATAATTAAATTCATTTTCATAGAAAATAGCTTTTTCCCTTTGGACAGCAATAACATCGGTTGAAGGAGTAAGAATTTCAGAATCGCCAATTTGAATGATGGAGGTTTCGTCTAGGCTTATATTATTTAATTGTTTAACGACTGAGGTTCTAAAGTTCATCGATTCCTTCCCCTTCCAGTTCAGAGCCACCGAGTCCCGGGGTCACGCCTACAATCATTCGATCGGGTGGCTCTTCAAACCAATTCTTCAGCTTAACTGTATGACAATCTCCTATAAAAACAAGGGAGGAAGTAGCTAAGCTCGTAATTTTAATTTCCTTTACGTTTAAGTGACCATTTTCAATGATTAGTTTCATGACCACCCCTCCTTGGGGAGATTGTGCAGAAAGGCTTCGCATGACTTGTTGATATCTGCAATGACTCGATTAATGACTGATTGCTCGATTTGTTGTAACTGTTCATTAGAGAACGGGTCTACACATGGGTGTTGACTTAAGTAGTAGCGAATTCGCTGATCAATCTGTTTCTTCACATCATCTAGAATGAATTTCCGATAATCATCCCCTAACTGGCAACCATATTGCTGTTCGATGGACATCAGATATTGATAAGCTTCACCACATAAATATTCATTGATTTGCTGCTGAATTTTTTTGAAGCATTCTGGATTTTGTTTTTCAAAAGTGGATACATCTAACGATTGACTGACGTCGAGCTCCCCTATAGAGGAATCCTTGCTATTCGGATTTAAACCAATATTAAGTGTACCTTCTAATTTCTCTACTTTCAAAAGATCAAACTTGTATTCATTTCTGACAACGGAGGGGGTGATTTTTTCACTTAACTGGTTTATTTCCTTCTGTAGTTTGTCTATGGATTGTTTTAATTGTTCAATTTGCCTGTTCTGTGAGTACAAAGAAGCATGAAGCTGCCTCATATAATAATCCATGTATTGATTCCAATTCATGTGATCACCCTTTCGTTATCATCTATGCTGAAGGACCAACCAAAGGAACAAAAGGAACAGGTGGTGTCACTTGGGAAGGAGATGGCGGGAGTGTTCCCTCGGGTTGGCCCGGGAGAGGAATGGAAGGAGCAGGTTTTGTAAAACCTCCTGTGTTATATAGCTGAGATAACGGTTTAATGATACCTGCTGTTCCGATCTGAAAGACGGATGAGTTGGTAAGACTATCAATCTTTATCGAGTGAATCATTATATTTTGGGTAATAAAGAAATTCATGACCATCCATCCTTCTCTTTTGGCACTTTAATTTCCTCAGCAAATATGGGGTGGTCCACCACATCTGAGTCATGAATGTACGTGATGCTTTTGCCGTTGTTCACTCGTAAGTTGTCTCCTGAATTAAATGACCCACCGCCTGCAAACGTTTTGGAAATACTCTTAGGTGCAATGGTTCGTACATCACCTATATTTAAAACACCGCTGATGCTGTTTACATTGACTATTCCAACAATGGCTGGCATGAAAGAATCTCCCTTATACAGGAATACTTAGTTTATTCTATGTGAAAGCTGATCTGGGTGTTCATCACGATTTTTCTTTTCCTCGTATTAAACCCCTCGCTTATCTATTGCATAAGGTAGGGTAGATGATGAAGAGTGAAAAGAGGAACATCACTATGAAAATGAAGGTAAATAATAAAACCATATCTGTAGGTAAGGTAAAGGTTGGAGGGTTAGAACGATCGTGCCTATTCATGATAGGGGATACGAAGGAAATCACCAGTTGTTCGATCTTTGATACACCATCTAGCTCAGTTATTTATAAACCCGACGAGTGGCAAAATATCAAACATTAAATTTGGTATTTACTATGAATTAATATATAATTCTATCCATGGAAGGTGATAGATTATATGGAAGCTAAATATTGTAGGGATTCTAGAATTGTAAAAACAAGTCATGTCATGCCACCAGACACGAATCTTCATGACACATTATTCGGTGGGAAATTAATGTCTTATATCGATGATGTCGCATCATTATCTGCCACACGACACTCAAGAAGACCAGTAGTTACTGCTTCCACGGACTCAGTAGACTATTTGACACCCATCACTCCTAAGGATTCGGTTTGTCTTGAATCCTGTGTTATTTCCACTGGACGCACTTCGATGGAAGTGTTTGTAAAGGTCGTTGCAGAGAATTTATATAGTGGTGAACGAAGAATCGCAGCTACTTCTTTCTTGACATTCGTTGCTCTAGATGAAAACAAGAAACCAGTACTAGTACCAGGTGTAATTCCAGAAACAGAAGAAGAAAAGAAGCTACATGATATGGCCCCTAGTCGTGCCAACATGCGAAGGGTTCGAAGGGAAGAAAGTAAAGAATTGGCATTATTTTTAACAACAGATAAATATTGGGAAATGGGGTAGTTTAAGATCGCATCATGATGCGATCTTTTCTTTGTGGAAAGGAAAGTATACGTTTTTAATTACTTTCCATCTCTGCACAGGTACAATTTAAATCTACTACTGCTTTAGTTAACCTAGTTAAACATGATAGATATAGGTAAATGTCGCAATATTATGGATATTAACTCTTAAAATGATATAATTATTGAAAATGGATCTTTACATTAATTTCTTTTATGAATTATGTGAAGGGGGGCTTAGAATCGTGTTCGAGGTATTCATCAAAGAAAAGAAAAAAGTTCGAA
>DATFAS010000072.1:0-9170 GCA_035254305.1 Bacillota bacterium | reverse complement strand
CTCTAGTAATTCCTGTCGTTTTAAATTTAAGTTTTTTCGATTTTGCCGTATCGTATCAACCATATTATTAAACTGTTGAAATAAAACTTCGATTTCATTCTTGCCATTCGTTGGAATATGTCCATCGTAGTTTCCATTTGTTACCTCACCAACTGCTTTTTGCAATCGCTTGATCGGTTCAATCGTACGACGTGTGTGCAAGCCAACTAGGATCATTAAAGGGAGAAGTAGGAGTAGTGCTAGCTTTTCAATTCGATCTTCAAATGCTTCTAAGGAAAATAAAGTGCTTTCCACGGGTATTTGGGCAACGATTCCCCAATGAAGGTAGGGAATGAATCGGTAAGAAGCTAGCATATTGCTTCCTTGCAAATTCGTTACCTTCTGATATCCTGAATTTCCCTGCATTAATTCTTTCACTACTGCATTTTCATTAACATCTTCGGCAATTCTCTCTTTTTGAGGATGGAAAAGGACACGGCCATTTTGATCCACAATATACGTATATCCATTTTCGCCAATATCAAAATGCTCGAAGAAGGATTGCATCATTTGATTCTGTAATAATTCAATTCTGAGACCTACAATCCGTTCAACTTCTTGTTCTGTGTCTATAATGGGAATCCCTAAGACAATGACTGGCTGTCCAGATTTTGTGAAGAAAACAGGACTAAGATAAGCAGCTTTTGTTTTCATGGGCTCAGCAAAATAGGAACGGAGACTAACATTGTTCAGTTCGTTTTCATTCTTAGGAGTGCTGGTAATGATATTCCCTTGTTTATCAAATATTGCAGCGTTATCAGTAAGCGGTGAGTAAGTAGTGATCGTTTTTAACTCTGCGTCTAGTAACTTGATATCGTTCGATAAAAAAGCGGGGTTTGTTTTAACTGATTCAGTCAAATGTTGAAGTTCATCCATAATCAATAGAACTTGGTTTGCTAAACGATCAACTGTTGCTTCAGTGATTGTCTTATGTTCTTCTCGTTCTATGGCTGGGAGGATTGCTCTTGCTGATTCAAAACAAATGGCCAGGGTGCCAAAAAGAAGAAATAGGTTTAATAAATAGTTCCTCCAAAAGATACTAGATTTTAGACCCCAGTGATCCATCCACGACTTGTTCATTCTTATTCACCTCCTAGTGACATCTAAGATTTTATTCAAATGAAAAGACGACTGATTCAGTCGTCTTTCGATATTTCAGCATTAAGTAATTTTGGTGAATATACTACATAAAATTACAGTAATTCTACATTTATTAAATTACTACTTAAAATAGGGTCGAGCACGTAACATTTATCACTGTATTTCATAAAATTCTTGTACAAATTATGAATTCAAAAGATAAGTGTAATAGAATTCATTTTTACTCAAGTTAAATTTATCCTATTAAACAATATTATTCCACATAGTCTCTGTATGTTCCCCAAGTTTAGGATGAGGAGTCGCCTTAGCCAGTTGGGGATTTCCAGCAACGTATCGTGTAGCCGTATAATGTAACCCCCACCTCTCACCTAGTAAGCTTCTTTCTTTACAGTATGGATGGTTCATCAACTCTCTTGTTTCCAATACAGGAGCCATGCAGCAATCAACCTCCTGAGAAAAACGTGCCCATTCTACAAGGGTTTTTGACTTAAATAATCGTATCAATTCATGATAAATAGGATTATCTTCGCTAGGAGAGGTTTGATGAGAAGAGATCCACTCCTCCCTTCCTATGGCAACACAAAAATTCTCCCAAAATTTTGGTTCTAACGCTGCAAGGCTGACATATCTTTGGTCTTTGGTTTCGTATAAGAAATAGGATATATATTTTTTATTTAACATTTCAATTCCATAGGGATATCCTGTTGCAGATTCAATCAGTGTATGATTATTCATAAGTGTAATCATGACATCGGCAAGAGCTAAATCTATATACTTCCCTATCCCTGTTTGCTGTCTTTGGAACAGTGCGGCTAAGATCGATTCTGAAGCAGCCATCCCAGCAATTAAATCTGCAAAGGTAATACTTGGATGAGTTGGTTTGCCAGATGAATCTTTCAGCTGTGAAAGAACCCCGCTAAGAGCCATATAATTAAGATCATGGCTCCCTAGATGGCTCATGGAACCTTGCTGTCCATAACCAGATAAAGAGCAATAGATGATTCTAGGATTTTCCTTGGCAACCTCTTCATAACTTAAATGGAAGCGTTTCATGACGCCTGGGCGGAAGCTTTCAATGATCACATCGGCATTCCGAATTAAGGCGTAAGCCTTGTTCTGTTGCTCTGTTTCTTTAAGATTAAGAACAACACTTTTTTTACTGCGATTCTGTGCTCGAAAAAGGTAATTATAGTCTCCATCCTCTTCTAGAGGATATCTGCCTAGATCACCAGCAGGTGATTCAATTTTAATGACTTCTGCCCCCATATCAGCTAGCCTTAATGAAGCAAAAGGTCCCGGAAGATATTGCGAAAAATCTAAAATACGGATCCCACTAAGCATGATTATCACTCCTTCTTTAATGATGGAAGTATGGGTATCGTAATGTCGCTTACTCAAACCATTTCCAATATAAGGTGTGATAATAAACTTTCTCTCTTTTTTTCCTTACTCCTGCTTTAGTGGGATTATTCTTTTCTATACCTTAAATTTTAGGAGTTCCTCCTGTAGTTCCTGAGCTAAATCCGATAATGCAGCTGCAGATGAAGCTATTTCTTGCATTGATGCTAATTGCTCTTCTGTTGAAGCGGCTACAGTCTGGGTGCCCGAATTCGTATCCTCGGCAATCTTCGTGATTTGGTCAATAGATCTAACTACTTGCTCCTCTGATTCAGATAATTGCATGACTGTGTTTGAGACTTCCAAAGTTTGGCTCGCTACATGATCAATGGTTTGCTTAATCTTTGCAAAAGCTTCCCCAGCAGTCTGGACGGTATTCATTCCTTGAGTCACTTCTTTGTTCGTTGTTTCCATGGATTCAATTGATTTCTTGGTTCTCTGTTGGATCTCTAAAATTAACTCCCCTATTTGTTTAGTGGATTGCGAGGATTGTTCAGCTAATTTACGGACTTCATCGGCGACTACAGCAAAACCACGACCCTGTTCACCTGCTCTGGCTGCTTCAATTGCAGCATTTAAAGCTAAAAGGTTGGTTTGATTGGCAATCTCCCCAATAACATCTACAATTTTTCCGATGTTTTGAGAGAAATCTCCGAGCTCTCCAATAGATTTTGTCATTCCCTCCACGGAACATTGAATAGAGTTCATCTGCTGAATGGTTTCGGTGATTACAATATTCCCGTTAAAGGCTATTTCAGATGCTTTATTAGCTTCGTTCGATACATGAATAGAACGTTGGCTTATTTCTTGAATACCGGTTAGCAGCTCATGAACCGTTTGATCTGTTTGTGCCAAATTCACAGTTTGTTGTTCTGAACCAGCTGCCATTTCCTCAATGACAGTAGCAATATGTTCAGCTGCTTTGCCTGTTTGCTCAGCACTTGCCGTCAATTCTTCGGAGGAAGCAGCTAACTGTTCGGATTGTTCCCGAATTTTCGTCACAAGACTTCGGAGTGAAATCACCATACGATTGAAACTATCTTTAAGTTTTCCAAGCTCACCTTCCACTTGAAAGTTGATTTCTTTTGTTAAATCGCCTTGGCTAATTTCATCAACTGCAAGGATTAGAGCATCGATGGGCTTTGTGATTAAACGAATAATAAAAAATACTAGGATCAAACCAAGAATAAGAGAAATGGCTAGCACTAGAATGGTCTTTTGTAAGATTGGCTTAGAAGCTTGGTTAATCTCCGACATATTATAGGTACCAATTAGTTTCCATCCTGTCAGTTCGTTGGTAACGAAGTACAGTTCTTTTTGGCTTCCCTCGTTGGTATAAAGCAACTCCCCAGTTGAGTTTTGGTATAGGTTTGGAACCCAATCCTCACTACATTCACTTCCGAGTTTAGCTGTAGGGTGTGATAGATAACGTTGCTGCTGGTCAAGAATAACGGCATATCCGGATTCCCCAATTTTAATCTGCTTTGTTATTTCTTGTATGCTTTTAAGGTTAAGATCAATACCAACTACACCTGAACCGTCCTTTAAAGCCATCGAAATGGTGATAACCATATCACCAGAAATGGCATCAATATAGGGTTTTGTGATGATATATTTCCCCTTTTCTTTCATCGCATCTTGATACCAACTTCTTTGGCGAGGATCATAACCGTCAGGTAGTTTTTGATTAGGCTCAATAAACATTTGTCCGTTTTCGGCTCCAACATAAGTATTTTGAACCTGTGGGTGAAGCTTTGCATATTGGGACAAGGTCAGAATCAAGGAATGCTGATCCTTTTCATTAAGTAAAGTGGAATTAAGAACATTAGACAAGTAAATCATATCATTTGTTTTCGGTTTAATCTGTTCCGTAAGCAATTCATTAAGTAATGATGTACTTTCATTTACTCCTTGAAGGAGTTTCTCTTGCATTTGGTTTTTGGCATTTTCATAGGTAACCCAGCCAATGGTTAAACTAGGAATTAATAGAATGAGAATAAAAGAAATATATAATATTTTCTTTAGATTTCCTCTAAACATGGTCTTCCCCCTCTTTTTTTATTCCTTCATTTTAGGTATTTAAGAAGGGATTGTACAGTATTTTTTGTCGAATTTTGACGATTTTTAACTTGGGAAAAGATGCCTTTACGGCCCTCAGTTTAAAAGGTTTAGATGTTACCACACATTCGTGAAGTTCCCTACAATTTTTTGTGCGGGCATCGCAGATATAAACGCGGTTGGGTCAATCGTTTGGACAATTTGGGTTAATTCTGACCATTGAATATTGACGATAACACAGAGAATGACTTGTTTTTGAGTGTGGGAGAACGCACCTATTGCTTCCCAAGAGGTCACTCCCCGATGCAATGCATGATTTAGTGCCTCTGATACTTCCTGCCCTTTATTCGTTATAATGAGAACAGAGCTTCTTTCCGCAATATTAAGTAGGGCTTCGTAGGTTTTGGCGCCAGCGTACAAAGAAAGAATGGTAAACATGGCTGATTGCACATCAAAGATGGCTGCTGAGATCGCAACGATAATCACATTAATGACAAGGGTAAATTTAGCAATCGAAATATTTTTATATTTAGCGATAATCCGTCCAAGAATATCTAATCCTCCATTAGAGCCACCAATACGCAGTAGGATTGCTCCTCCAATACCTGAGAGAACAGCTCCAAAGATAGAAGTTAGGATAATGTTATCAGTCCACATCAGGCGAACGGGAATTACATGCAAGAATAGAGCATCCAAGGCAACCGCTAGAACGGTATAGGTAATGAACTTCTTTCCTAAATGAATATAACCTAGGATAAGCAGTGGGATATTGTAAATCAAATATTGTGTACCTACTGACCAATTAAAGAAATGGTACAGAATCATACAAATCCCTGTGACTCCACCAGCCAATAGATGTGAAGGTAGGATTAACGTATTTGTTGCAATGGCGAATAAAAAGCTGCCGATAATAATTCCTACTATTTCAATGATTATATGAAATTTAGATGCCTTTCTCATGTGTTCTCCTTTTTTTCAATCAGAATAAAATTGTTTTATGTTTAACATACCAAAATGCGATAAGCAAAGGCAATAGACGTAACAAATTGTGGGATTCATCACAGCAATCCTTATCGTTTATATGTTATCGTAGAACTGTAATATATTTACATCATTTTGAAAGGAGTAGAGAAATGCTAGAAATTAATCAAGAAGGAAATGTATTATCGATTGACGTTCGCCCAGCCTTCCATGCAGGAATGCATCCGAAGGAGCAAATACTGCAAACTATCCGTGAGACATCTACAGATCTAGACATCGAAATCCATCTTCCACATCCAGGAACCCCTCTCATACCCATCTTGGAGAGTTTGGGACTTCAGGTTCATGTTAAGCCGATCGCAACTGATCACTTTTGTCTTGTTTGTACACATAAAAATACCCCATCCAAATAACTTGGACGGGGTATTTTCTTTTTGCTTGATTTAGTTGGTTGATAGATAATTATTTTCCGGTAAAAATCCAACCCCAAGGATACTTTTTAAGAGTAAGGAATAAGAACCAAGGAAGGAGGAGTGAAAATAATCCGCTACCAAAAATAATTAGAGGATATCCAATCGAATTAGAGGACATCCAGTGGTTTCGCCAAACTTCAATGATTAATGGGTGCATAAAGTAAATTCCGAAGGATGTCGCACCAATGGAATTTAGTAATACAACCATACGGTTCTTCATTGTCCCTACTACACTTGACACATAGAGCAGGCTTAAACAGCAAAGAGAGACATAGCCATAATATAAAATATTGTAAACATACGAGTTCCATTTTCCGAAGGAAAGTACATTCACCATATGAAGCCATATATTGCCTAAATGAAGAACAGCAAAGAGAATGGTTAAACCAATAAGGATTCCTTTTCTTTTTCTTAATTTCTCTATAAACGTATCATAATCAAGACCAGCATGCATTCCGATCATGACAAAAAGTGCATAGGTAAAAATGGTTTCCCCTTTCCAAGGGATCTGCATAATATAGTGGTCCCAAAGAAAGTAGAAAATTTGAAAACCAATCGCCCAACCAATCAAGTGGTTACGAAAAATAGTGCTGCGTTTCATTAGATTCATCAAGAAAGGAAAAAGAATGTAAAATTGAAAAATGACTAAAATGAAGTATAAATGAAAGTAATTGTTCCCTGTTAAAAAACGGAAAATGAAGATTGCCCATGTTTTAAACGATAACAAGGGGACAGAGCTGCTCATACTCACATACAGAAAGTAAAAAAATGACCAGATGAAATAAGGGGCAATGATGTACTGAAGTCTTTTGCGAAAAAAAGATTTCATCATGTCACGGTTCCACTTGGGTTCGTAATTATAAGTTAGAATCATCCCACTGAGGAACAGAAAGGCTGGAACAGCAAACTGACTTCCCGTATTAATGACATAGGATAGTCGATAAAGCCAGCGATCTAATGAGAGCTGGGTTACCGGCTGAGATGTTGTATGAATCGCCACTACTGCTAATATGGCTACACAACGAAATACATCTAAATAGTCTATCTTTTTTCTATTTGCCATAAATTTCTTCTCCTATTGTCGTAATAATCTATTACGTTTGATCGGTAGTAATTTTACAGGATAATCTACTTTTTTGGAAGAGGGTCTAATTATTAGTTTTATCTAAAATTGCCCAAACTAATAAAGCGCTATTTATATACGAAAGATAGTATTTAATTATAAGAAAAGACAGGAGCTTTCATGTCACTTCAACCTATACTTCCTTTTGAACCCATTCGTACAGAGATAATACCAGAAGGTGAACAATGGACAGCACAAATTAAGTGGGACGGTGTGCGAGTTCTTACCTATTACGATGGGAAAAAGGTACAGTTATTTAATCGAAAAATAAACGAACGTACCTTCCATTATCCCGAATTAGTCGATATAAAATCTTATTGTACAGCAAATTCGGTTATTTTGGACGGCGAAATAATTGCTCTTGGTGAGGATGGATTGCCTTCCTTTCACGAAGTGATGAAGCGGGATGGTATTCGTCGGATGGAAAGAGTAAGTCAGGTTCAAAGATCAGTGAAGATTACTTATATGATTTTTGATGTGTTATTTTATAACGATCAATGGATAAACAACCGAATGTTGAAAGAACGAATGGAAGTTTTATCGAATATCATCATTGCGAGTGATCATGCTCAGTTAGTTACAAATCATGATCATGCGAATGCATTATTTCAGGTGATGGAGCAAAATGGAATGGAAGGGATTATTGTTAAAGATTTAACCAGCCCTTATATTTTCGGAGGAAAAGATAACAAATGGCAAAAGAAAAAGGTGTTTAAGGATCTGTATGCTGTTGTTGGGGGGGTGTCCTTTCGTGCAGGCATTGTTAATTCTCTGCTCCTTGGTCTTTATGATGAGTTGGGCAATCTTTGGTATATAGGACATGCAGGAACAGGAAAATTAACCCACCAGGATCGGAAGAATATAACTCAGATTGTGGAAGGACTGAAAACACCCACTCTCCCCTTTATCAATATTCCTGAAAAAGAAAAAGAGGCAATATGGATTACCCCTATGCTTACGGTTAAGGTTCATTTCTTAGAGTTGACACCCAATCAATCTTTAAGGCAGCCTAGTATTCAATCATTAGTGAAAATGGATGCGCAACTATGCACATTTCATCAATAGGAAGAATCGGGTAGGAGGCTACCCATTAATTGAGTAGCCGACCTCCCACACCACCGTACGAACCGTTCGGTATACGGCGGTTCCTTAGTTTACGCGGTAGCTAGGCGATAATAGTCTGAGAAGAATAGGAATCCAAGTCCTTTAATCGTGTTATTGCCGAGGGATTTGGCGAGGATTGGGCTATTGGAGATTCTCCAATAGTTCTTTCTTGTGTTGGCGTATTCCCATGCTTTCTGCTTATGGATTCCCAGTGATTGCAGCATATGAAATCTTGTCTTCACCCGTTTCCATTGTTTCCAGTAGATCATGCGAATTCGTCTTCTCATCCATTCATCTGTAGATTGGAGCAGTTTCTTCATGTCCGCTATTTTGAAATAGTTGACCCATCCCATAATGTAGCGTCTCATTTTCTCTGCTCGTTCTTTATTCCCCATTCCATTGCTTCTCGATGTAAACTCCTTAATTTTAGCTTTCATCTTCACAATGGATTTTGGATGAATTCTGACTCTCGTATGACCCTTGTATTGGTAGAATGAGAATCCAAGAAATTTAACTCTTCTTGCTTCGTCCACTACTGTTTTCTCCCGGTTCACTTTAAGGAATAGCTTCCTTTCAATAAATGGGAGTATGTTTTTCAGTGTCCGTTCAGCACTCTTTCTGCTTTTGCAGAAGATGAGAAGATCATCCGCGTAACGCACAAACTTATGCCCTCTGTTCTCCAGTTCCTTGTCCAGCTCATTTAACATGATGTTACTCAAGATTGGACTTAGGTTACCGCCCTGCGGAACGCCGACTTCTGTTTTCTCAAAGCGGTGCTTAATCATGACGCCTGCCCGTAGGTACTTGTGTATAAGTGAGATGACTCGTCCATCTTTGATCGTTCTCGATAATACTTCAACAAGCTTGCTTTGGTTTACCGTGTCAAAGTATTT
>DATFAS010000071.1:0-7148 GCA_035254305.1 Bacillota bacterium | reverse complement strand
CTCTATATTGGAGAAAGAAATTCGGAAAAAAGAAATCAAATCCTAGATGCGTTAAATAATAAAGAGATCTTTATGATATCAAATTAAATACCCGACTCTCTCATAAACTGTGCCTTAAACACCAGGTGGGGTAAAAGCTGGGGGCAATTTTGCCCATCCTCTTTTTCTCATTTTCGTTTTTAAGGTTGCACCATATACTAATGCCTCATTTAGGAATTGAACCCACATGACTCCAACATCCGTGCGAACAGATTGTGCAGCAGCCGTGGAGGCGGCAGTAGACATGGCAATTACTTTAAGTGCTAAACCGTTCGCTAACTCTTCATCGGTTAATTTAACTCCTAATGGAATATTCATTTAGTACCTCGAGATAGTTCGGCATTTTTTTCACCTCCGTATGGTTAGTTTTACTTAAATTTCCTCATTCATTCATCTTCTATTTGTCTATTTTTCATTCTGGAGGCTCAAGCCATTGGGCATTCGCCCTTTTTCTCAGAAGTAGGGCATTCGCCCAAACCAGGAATGACTCCCTTACATAAAGTAAAATTGTAATCTAATAAAATTACAAAAAAACACAAGGAGGAATTTCTATTATGAGTAGTTTTTCAGGTGAAGGTTTCTTCGGAGATTGGTTTGTGATTATTTTGGTTCTATTCATTTTGTTAGTAATCGTTGGTGCTGGCTGGGATTGATAACAGAATTTAAAATGAACAACAAAACCACCGTTTCTCTCGGTGGTTTTATCTTATTATTTGATCCACTTTACTACATCATCAAAAGGTCTGCGAGTTTTTGGACTAGGGCTCTTCACCCGATAACCGAAGGCAGCCATCACAGAGATCCCAAAATGTCCATTCTCAAGCAATCCTTCTTCATCTAATAATTGATTCATTTTTGCTATATCGAAGCCCTCAATCGGACAGGAATCAATGCCAATTTGCGCTGCCGCTGTCATCATATTACCGAGTGCTATATAGGTTTGCTTCGATGCCCAATCAAACAGTGGACGTTCACCATCCAAGAGGTTAAAATCATTCTTTTGAAATCCTTCAATTCGTTCCAGATACCTTGCCATATTTTCTTCAGGCATATGCTTAACATTTCTAAAATGATCCTGTAGGTAAGCAGAATCATACTTGGTATCAAGGATTGTTCGTGCCAAAAGAATAACAAAGTGACTGGCATCAGGTAATTTCCCAAAAGCACCCCATGCTGTATGTTTAACTTTCTCACGAAGTTCTGGGTTTTGAACAACCACAAATCGCCAAGGCTCAAAGCCAAAGGAGCTAGGAGATAACCGACCTGTTTCTAAAATAAAACGAAAGTCATCATCAGAGATTTTTTTATTTGGATCAAACTCCTTGGTTGCATGTCTGTCAAGGTAGGCATCAAGTATTTGCTTTTTTAATCCCTCTTTATCCATCATTTCTATCACTCCTTCATTAGAATAGTATCGCCAAATTTCATTTTTGTATAGGTAGATTTAACCAGCTATGCTCGGATTGAAAATTTATCCTTCAGGCTATGGGATACCATCCCTAGGATTACTAGAAACATTCCCATCCATGATAACCCTGAAGGAATAGGGCTTCCAAGGAGCCATTCACCTAGCACTGTAAATAATACCTCCATTGATTGCGTAGCTTCAATTGCCGCTAGCTTCTGCATATTACCACTAGCCATATCCGTTGAACGAAAAAATAGCACAGTAGCAATGACACCCGAACAAATAGCCACAAGAAGAGATTGAACCATCTGCCCTTGGCTAGGGAATCCAGCCGTTGTTATCCCGTATATTGATAGAATAAGCCAAAATGGTAAACTCGCTAAAGTCATGCCTAGAACCCGCTGATAAGCATCTAAACGACCAGCGCATAGTTCCATCATTTTACGATTACCAAGTGGATAAGCAAAGGAGGCAATGAGAACAGGTAAAACTACAAACCACACATCTTTAAACGTTAGTTGATGAGCCTGTTCGAATTGCATCAGGGCAATACCAAGCAGGATGAAGCTAGACCATGCAAGCCCCTTAGTCGGAATGGTTCTTCTTTTTCTGATCGGGCCCTTGGTGGTTTGAATCGTCTCATAAAAAAATGGGACAAGCAAGGTACCTGAAACAATCGTAATTTGCCATGTTCCAGCAATTAACCACCCGGGACCATACGCAGCAGCGAAACATAATGGAGCGTAAAATAGTCCAAATCCAACCATGCTCCAGAGCAACCATCCACTTGGATTGATCTTCATTTCCTTTAGAAGCAGACCCAAATTCTTTCTAGACGTCACAAGGAGCAAGAGAAATGGAACCATAAAGATATATCGTAACGAAGCACTCCAAATCCAGCTTCCTCCTGATAACTCTATCATTCTATTTAGTATAAACGTGAAAGCAAAAAAGAAAGCAGCACAAATACCTAGAATAATAGGACGCAGATAATGCACCTCCCTTTCTATTAAGGTAGAGTGCCCTCCTTGAAACAAGGGGCATTCCCTAATGTAAACCTTTCAATCACTATATCGTAATTTTAATTTTGCTAAAAGTATATTTTTGAGAAAAACACATGAAACGAACGGATTAATGATCTAGTAATAACCATAATAATAGTGAAAAATTACTGATGTTCACATTTTTTTAAGCTTATTTTCAGCAATGACCCTTAAGATTAGTTGGTAATGCGAGTGAATAAGAAAGGACAAATTTCATGGGATTATCATTAATCGACTATCAATGGTTTCAATCCATTAATCACTTAGCAGATGTTTACCCCTTCCTGAATCCAATCATGGATTTCTTTGCTGAGGATGGGGAGTATTTATTTTATCTTGGTGTGATTCTTTACTGGTTTTACCGGACCCCTCAAAATAGACGAATGGTTGCCGGAGCCCTTCTATCTGCCTGTTTAGCACTAGGAATCAATGCAGGGCTGGGATTATTGTTTTACAGAGATCGGCCCTTTGTCCATCATCATGTGATTCAACTGATCCCGCATGCTGCGAATGCATCATTTCCAAGCGATCATGCAGCAGGTGCATTCGTCATTGCCATGAGCATCTTCCTTTGGAGAAGAAAGGATGGATTCTTTTGGCTCATTTTTGCCGCGTGTGTGGCTTTTTCTCGAGTGTGGACAGGTGTACATTATCCGACTGATGTTCTCGCCGGGACAGTCATTGGTATGGGCTCAGCCCTTCTTCTATACAGGCTTACCTTAAGATGGAGGTTGTTAAATATGATTTTAACTTCCTTGATTGAAATCTATGAAACGCTAGAGCATAAAGTATGGGCACCCAAACCAAAGTGACGTTGTGCAAGTGAATAAGAATACCCATCACACCCTAGGCTCTAGGGTGTTTTTATTTGCAAGATAACAAATGGAATCGAAAAAAAGAGGCTATTTTTAATTTTTAACAGCTTCTGACTCCATTAATGTTCGGTTTTAGATAGTTAATTTTCTATTCTCAACGTCATTGAGTATTGAACACGAACAATAACATATAATATCTATTGACACCTAACCGATTGTTCGTTATTATACTTACGTACTTATTCGTATATCCTCAATGATATGGTTTGAGGGTCTCTACAAGGAACCGTAACATTCCTGTCTACGATAAGGTTCGGATCATCCGACCTTTTTCGTGTACAGGAATTTTTTCGTTTATAAGGAGGAACTAACGAATGAAACAGTATGATGTGATTATCGTAGGAGCTGGTCCTGCTGGTATTTTTGCTAGTTATGAGTTGAGCTTAAAAGCGCCACAAATGAAGGTTTTACTTGTTGATAAAGGCCACACCATCTACCAACGTCGTTGCCCGATCTTAGAAGAAAAGGTACAATTCTGCCCTCCGGCAGCTGGAAGGAAGGAATATGCAGGCTGCTTACCGTCCTGTTCGATTACAGGTGGATTCGGCGGTGCAGGAGCCTATAGCGACGGAAAGTTTAATATCACCACGGAATTTGGCGGATGGATGACCGACTATCTTGCCCCTTCTCAAGTACTGGATTTAATTCGCTATGTTGATGAGATTAATCTCAACCATGGAGCCATCAATACATTAACAGATCCAACTACTGACGTCATTAAGAAGATCGAACAACGAGGATTTTCTGCTGGATTGAAATTATTGCGTGCCCAAGTCCGCCACCTAGGTACCGAACAGAATCTAGAAATTCTTAAGTCTATCTATGAATATCTCAATACTCGGATTGATATGCTGCATAGAGTAGAGGTTGAGGATATTCTGACTTCCCAAGAATCAGGCCAATATCAGGTAAAAGGGATTCGCTTAAAGAATGGAGAAGAATATTTAGCCGACTCTGTCGTGATCGCCCCAGGAAGAGATGGTTCAGCATGGCTTACAGAAATCTTGAAAAAACGCAAACTCAAAATGTACAACAATCAAGTTGACATTGGTGTACGAGTGGAGACATCAGATGTTGTCATGAGAGAGATTAATGAACATCTCTATGAAGGTAAATTCATCTTCAATACTTCGGTAGGGACAAGAGTTCGAACATTCTGCAGCAATCCATCCGGCCATGTAGTGGTAGAAAACCACAGCGGTGTCATGGCAGCGAATGGACATGCCTTCAAGGATCCTAAGTTAGGTTCTTCTAATACAAATTTCGCCTTACTTGTTTCTCATAAATTCACAGAGCCATTCGATAAGCCGAATGAATATGCCAGAGAAATTTGTGAACGGGCAAATGATTTATCCAACGGAGGAGTCATCATTCAGAAATATGGGGATATTCTTCGTGGAAGAAGATCAACTGAAGCAAGAATCAAGGAGGGCTTTATCGAACCAACACTTAAAGAAGCGGTACCTGGTGACTTAGGTCTAGTCCTTCCTTATAATACTATGAAAAGCTTGATTGAAATGGTAGAAGCGCTCGATAAGGTGACACCTGGAATTTCTTCCGAACATACCTTGTTCTATGGTGTGGAAGCTAAATTCTATTCAGCCCGTCCGAAGCTCTCAGAAGAATTTGAAACCGAAATCAAAGGATTATATTGTGGCGGAGATGGTGCTGGAATTACCCGGGGATTAGCACAAGCCGGAGCTGCTGGTGTGTGGATTGCCCGCAATATTGTGAAGAAGCAGTAATAAGGGATTGCTTGACTGGTACCAAGCCATTAGGCCCCCCTTCGTGTACAACGATTGTATCTGACAAGAGGCCTATTTGATGTAGTTTATATGCGAAGACAGAATTCAAAAAAGCAAATCCGATATTTCCTTCGTTCTTACGGAGATATCGGATTTTTTCTGTCTATCATACCGCCTCTTGGGTAACACTTCTTTCCCGCCAATGCAGATAGAACCCAATGATTATGGATAATGCGATCATAGCAACAGCCGTCCACTGGGCCGTTGTCCAACCGAATGCGAATCTTTGGGAATCTCCACGCAGCATTTCCAATGCAAACCGCCCGGAATTATACATAACATTGTAAATGAGAAAGAGATATCCCCTCTTTAACTTCACTTGCATTAAGATAAGCAAGATGGCAAAGAAAATCACATCCATCTGCCCTTCCCAAATCTCGGCAGGCCACAAGGGCTGATCTCCATTCACTAACCGTGCATTCGTCCCTTCAGGATAGAGAATCCCAAAATTTCCACCCGTTGGATCACCAAAAGCATCCCCATTCATCAAGTTAGCATCACGACCAATGCTTTGACCGAGAATGAGCCCCGGAGCCAAAAGATCTGCAAATTCCCAAAAAGACAATCCATGCTTCCTAACATACCAAATCCCAACTAAGATAGCCCCCACAATCCCACCTTGTATCGATAAACCTCCATGCCAAATGGCAAGAATCTCCCCTGGATGTTTGGAGTAAAAATCCCAATCAAATAGAAAAACCGCCCAAAACCTCGATCCTATGATCGCTCCTATAAACATTGGAGCAGCTAGATTCCAAATGTGATCGACTAGATGGTCTTTCTTTTGTAGCCTGGCCAATGTCACACTAACCCCAAGCCCCAGAAGAAAAGCCAAACCAAACAAAAGACTATAAGATCTAACCGGAAAAGGCCCGATAAATGCGATATATTGATGCAATCAAAACACTCCTTTCTTATGTACTCACACCTTTGTGTACAGTTTATGTGAACATAGGTAGACCAATCTGTACTTATGTGACATACAGGCTTTTATGGATTGACCGTCCGTTCTAGTAGGCACTTGTAGTTACTTAGTTATGTATGATGTTGATTTAAGCATTTTCAGTATTTCAGTATGCCCTTCCTCTTCCCCTTGTAAAACCTTCTTTTATCCATACTATCCCAATAGAAGAGAGAGTTCCATGGCTCTAGTGGGTACTGTTTTTGGATTCAGTAGTACTTCCGGGTAATTAGAGAAGGAGATCTCCCCCGTCCAACCCCATTTTATGGGGAAACTCCAACTATCTTCACCCTAAACAGAAAAAAACCACCTATGCTTGGCGGTTAAATTTGACTCTTTAAGTTTTGTGGGAGTAAACCCGTTTGCACTAGGCGTTTGCGAACGGTGACACCAAGTATCGATGCAATGACTAATTTAATCATGTCGGTTATGAGAAAAGGTAGCACTCCTACAGCAATGGCTTTGGGCCAATCCATATGTGTCACCAGCTTTAAGAAGCCTGTTCCAATGACATAGATAATCACCAAACCCACTAAATTAGCGCCGATCACTTTTACTAGATGGACCTGCCCCATCTCTGAGACCTTCCCAATGATATACGCAGCAACCACAAATCCAATTAAGTAACCTCCCGTTGGCCCTACCAATACTTGAAGTCCTCCCTTCATATTCGCAAAAACAGGAAGTCCAATGGCCCCGAGGAATAAATACAGGATCACCGACAGCATCCCATACCTACTTCCTAATAGAATGGGAGTGAGACCAATGGCAAATGTTTGGAAGGTCATAGGGACTGTTGGTGTTAAATTGATCGATACTTGTGCACAAATAGCCGTAAGAGCTGCAAACATGGCCGACAAAATCATCATTTTTAGCTTAGAGTCCTTCATATAGCCTCCTAAATATGTTAACCTATTATTATATTAAAGTTTACATATGCACACCTCATCTTGTCAATTATGAAAAAAATAGGTAGAACTCTGCTAAATTATGCTATATTATTGTTATATGTTAACC
>DATFAS010000070.1:0-6203 GCA_035254305.1 Bacillota bacterium | reverse complement strand
ATGATAGCTACAAAACTATCGAGATTCGGTTTTTCCTCAAAAAAGCCTATTTTTAACTATAAATAGATGCCTACCAGTCCTACCTAGCATATACATATAAAAATATTCTTTGCTGGAGGAAATCAATGAGAAGAGAAAAGTGGGGAGTCGATTCAGCTTCTGCAGTGACCGAGTCTCTCTATCGATGCGTGGTCGAACAATTAGGAAAGCCAGATTTCTGGGGGAGATATTTGACAACCGTGCCGAACTCGAGTCAGGGACTATCAAAGGAAGAGATCCGTATCATTCATCAACACAGAATTAAAATCCTACCTATTTATAATGCCTTTCGCCAAGCAATTGGATATCAACAAGGACAAATCACAGCACAGAATGCCCTCTTTCACCTAGGAAGACTTGGTGTCCCCAAAGGAACGGTCTGTTTTGGCAATATCGAACATTTCTTTGAAATCGATGAAGCTTGGATCCGTGGCTGGGTAGATAAGTTTTATCCTAGTGGTTATCGTCCTGGGCTATACCATGATCCTGTAAGAGGGAATTTTGCTAAAGCTTATTGTGAGGCGGCCGCAAATCATTCGAATGTTTCTAACCAATTGATTCTATGGAGTGCACAACCTGCCCCTGGAGGGACAAATGAACAAGATGCCCCCACCTATCATCCAAGTACACCCCCTTGCACCGCGAATGTTTGGGCATGGCAATATGGTAGAGATGTTGCAGCCTGCCCCGTCGATACAAATCTCATCCAAAAGAGATTGTTTGAACATTTGTGGTAGCATCCACTGCGCTGGTCGTTTTCTTAATGATTTTCATCCTTTTTTCATTATTATTGTTTATGATAAATGAAGAATTAAGGAAAAAGGAGAAAATTAATAAATGATTACTGCCCGTGAACAAAGTAATTTGAAAAGTAATGGTGAAAAATTAAAAAAACAGACTTGGATTCCAAATAAAACTGAACGCAATCGGATCCTTCTTGCTATAGGTGCTGCGATTCTCCTATTGTTGTTTGGCTATTGGACCATCCATAGCTTTCCTCTCTCCTTCCACACTCGTAGCTTCAAGGGATTCTTTAAGAACTATGGATCATATGCACAATTTGCTTTCTTTTTCGTTTTGATTCATTACGGATTGATGATTGTTCTAAAAAGGAATTTGCATCAAAACATTGGAAAACAAATGATTATAAAGCTATCAAGGGTTACACGACAATGGCATACGCCCGCTGCGATCTTAGCTATTGCCTTGGTTATCATCCATATCGTGGGGGCCTTTCTTTACGGCTTTAAATGGGATTTTGGTAATATAAGTGGGATCCTTGCACTATTGGCACTACTTCCAGTTCCTATTTCAGGATTACTTCGGTATCGCAAGCTAGATCGGAAATGGCACTGGGGGTCAGCGATAAGCTTTACGATATTATTTATGCTTCACTCCTTCTCATAAGATCCTAGAAGAGGCTAATACGAAGATAGGCAGACAAAGGTCTGCCTATTCGCTTTTACTTCGGAATCTTTTCCCTTTACTAAAACTGAATCTCTTGTAAATGGGATAGCAATTCTTTATTCAAATGGATTAGAGTCTCCACATCTTTTTCATCCATTTTTTCCAACGCTAAAGCAATACCTCTATAGGAATAGGCGTTTCGCTTCGATTTTATAGCAAGCACCTCTCCTTCAGAAGTTAATTTCAAATTAATCTCTCTCCTATCCTCCTCAGATGCTGTGCGAGTTACCAATCCTGCATTCACGAGGCCCTCTACACTCATACTCACAGTGCTTTTAGCAGAAACGAGTATTTCTGTTACTTCTTTAAGAGTAGCTCCAGGTGAGGCATGTAGGATATGTAGGATGGACAATTGTTGTAATGAAATCCCTAAGCTTTCAGCATTTTGTTGCGATAATTTGGTTGTATGTTTATTAATGGTAAAGAATGTCTGCCATGCCTCTAGGGCTTTGTTTACTTTTTGATCTGTCTCCATTCAAAGACGCCTCCTTAAATTAGTTCAATTACGAACTGTTCATACATGAACAATTGTATTCTATTTGTAGTTAGTTGTAAACATATATTTTTTTAACGCTACATAACCCTACAACAAAAAGAACTCCAACCAATGATTAAAATCGGATGAGGAATAAATCTAGTAGTAGGGCCTTACAGACTTCTAACTCTAACCCTACATTCCGATTTCAAATTATTAGCGGAGTTTCTTTGAATTTGCCAATCTCTTCTCACTTCTGTCCTACTATGATCGATTCCTCATGCTTACTGTTCCGATGCTTGACATAGTCTATTACTTTTCCAGCGACAGGAAGGGAAAAAACAAGTGCTAATGCGGAACCGCAGCCAGCACATTGTAAGCAATTCCCTCTACATGCTCCTTGTGCCAACGGAGAAGCAGCCACAGCGGTGCTAACTGCTCCCCCACTTAATGTCCAATACACTTTAGCTCCTTGTTTGGCCATCCACAATCTAAATCTTTCACGCATACGCCATCCGATCATTATCCACTTCTCCTTTGACCCGTTAATTCTTCGGTTATTTGCACGCCTAAATCCCGGTGATATTTATCTCCTCGACCAAAAGTAAGGGCGGAAGTTGGGCAAGTCGCCACACATTGACGGCAGGTAAGGCAATTATTTGGATTTAGCAATACCCCGTTTCCGTTTCCGGCTGAGGTCACACTTTGCATTGGACATGTTTTGACACATGACAAACAGCTAACACATTTACTTTTGTCGTAACGAAGTTTGTATGTAAATTTTAATTTAGAACCGATTGAATGGATTAGATTTTGCATAGCTCCTGTCGGACAGACAAAATTGCAGTATCCCCTTCCACCTTTTGCAAAGATTCCGAACAAGAAAAACCAGATAAAGAAAGTCAAGATAATGGTAGATCCCAGCGCGATAAATGTACCAGTAATAGCGCCATTTAAGATTTTTTGAAAAATACCATAATTACAGAAAGAGCAAACTACTGTTCCTGCCAAAAGTGGGGAGAAAACGTATCCAGCTAGCATACCGTAGCGGATACCTGTAGAACTTACACTTTTCGTCCAGTTAATTTTAAATCGTTCGGGTACAAGTCGACTTAGATATTCTGGCAATGCACCTGCCGGGCATAGAAATCCACAGAAGAATGGCCCAAAGAAAAAAGCAGATACCATAATAATCAATGTACTCAATGTCGCAACCGTTAAGGCTAGATTCTGCCCGGTAAAAAAATCAACCATAGGGATGTGCAAGCAAAAATTCGAGACACTTTCCTCTGCCTTTGTTGTTCCCGTTAATATCCAATCCATCCCACGATTATAATAAGCAAAAGGGGCATAGAAAAGGAGAATACCTATCATATAGCCGATCCCTCGAATCAAAAGATGTCTCTTTGGCCTATTCTTATTAAACGAAACTTTCTGTTTTACAACCTCCATCTTAATGTCCCCCTCCTCCACCTGTTCCCTGAAAACGTCCCTTCAATTCACCTGTTGGATCTAATTTTGAATTTATAATAACAATGGGTGTCTTTCCAATAATTTCACCAGTTTTTGAATCAACTGCTCTTAATTCACCGTCATACACCAAAGCTTGATTCCTCGATTGCTCCCCAATACGGAATGTGATGTCAAGGTTTGTATTTTGGCCCGGTTGAAATGTTCGTTGTAGCGGTGAGTTTTCAGATCGTAGATTTTCAGAATTCATATCATAATACCCTGGAAAATCGGGTAATTCAAAGCGGACGGAATACTCATTCTGACTATTGTTTTTAACTCCATTTCCAAAGCCTGAACGAAAGGACACAACCCCTGGTTGAATCCAGCTTTTAGGCCATTTCTGATCAGCCATATCAAGAATCCCGGCTTTAGAGGTTAATTCATTAGTTTGCCCTGATCCTGAGTGATGGGCCTGATGTCCTTGGGTATTATCATTATCCTTACTAGTCATTTCATTTATCTGACTTTGTGGGAATCCAAGTTTAAAATTACTTCCCTCAGGACCCGTTGCCTTTCGGTACTGCCCTGCTCCTGCCATAACTCCGACTGCGCAAACAAGCAGAATGGCGGATACCCATTTCGGTGTTTTCCTGCTTGTATTCTGTGCTTTCTTCATTCTATACCTCCCTATTTCAAACCCTTTCCATTAACACTATAAGGTTGAATTCCAGGATGTACCATGGCTAGGAAGAGCCATTTTCTTCACCATTTTTGAACTTTATTCGAACAAAGTACACCTTTGATAATTTTACAAATTCATCCCATATTTCTCCCATAATTATCTTGTAATATCTTAATTAGGATTAGAAACCATCTTTTCAAAGGAGAGGAACGGAAATGAACAACAAAAAGATCATTACCATAGCGACAACTGGTATAGCACTTGTGGCTCTCTCAGGAGCTGTTTTTGCAGATACAACCACAACACCAACCCCAAACAAAATGATGAAACAACACGCTTCCCATCAACCAATGGGCCCCCTACAAAATCAAGAATTACTTACGTTACTAAACATTGACTCCGCTACACTACAAAGCGATTTGAAAGCGGGGCAGTCATTAGCTGATATTGCAATTACACAAGGAAAGACAGAGCAAGATGTGATTGATTTATTGGTAGGGCAAGCAACAAAACGGATTGACCAAGGCGTAGAAGCAGGTAAGATTCCTCAAGATAAAGCCGATCAAATGAAAGCCAAGCTTTCTGATGGAATCAAGCGTATGGTCGAGCATAAAGGAGAATTATTTAAAGGGCATAAGCAAATGCATAAAGGTAACGAGGGCCAATTAAAAGTCATCGCTTCGGTTACAGGGATTGATCTAAGTGAACTTAAACAGAAGCTTAAGGACGGAGAGAGTATTGCTCAAATTGCACAAGAGCACAATATCACTGAACAAGATTTAATTAATAAGCTCCTTGACAAGGATAAAGAACGAATCACTAAAATGGTAGAAAAAACATGGCAAGGACAAGATGGTTCAAACAAGGCTACGAATTAATTCAAGAATAATAAGATAACAAGGAAGGAGACTATTAGGTCTTCTTCCTTTTCTACGTTTAATGGCAAGAATAAAAGGTGAGTTTTGGACATAATTCTCTAAAGCCTCCTTCTCATCTTTTCCTTCCTCATGTCCATAATATACTACAAGGATAATTAGTCCTCCTGGCTTTAGAGTGGACCTTCGTTTCTTGGGGTAGATTTTATAACCAATGTTCGGTAACATACATTTGTTACTGTTTTTTTATCATTCAAGAAAAAGGTGAAGTATTTGTACACCCATGATATAACTCTAATTCTAGTTGGTTTGAGCATTGGGACGATTGGAACATTGATTGGGGCGGGAGGAGGCTTCTTGCTTGTTCCGTTTCTCTTACTTGTGGAGCAGATCCATTCTAAATTAGCAGTGGGAATATCGTTAGCCGTTGTTTTTTTTAATGCTTTATCAGGAACAATCGCCTATATGCGTCAGAAACGAATTGATTATCGTTCGGGTTGTTATTTTTTGTTAAGCTCAATTCCTGGTGCAATTATTGGGACAAGTCTCACCGGATTGTTCAAGGGTGAAGTATTCAAATTTATTTTTGGTGGATTATTACTGCTTGTTGTATTCCGAATGCTTAAGCCGATCATTTTCCCCAAACGAAATTCCACAAACCCTTCAGATATAGAAGCAGCCGTAGCCATGGAAGCCAAACTAACTGTCAGAAAACTGATCGATGAAACAGGTCATGAATATCATTATTCATTTTCCATAAAATATGGCATTATCTTAAGTTTCTTTGTTGGGATCTACTCTGGGTTATTTGGAGTAGGCGGCGGAATTTTGCATGTTCCAATCATGATAGGAATTCTTGGATTTCCTACACATATTGCTTCAGCAACTTCACATTTTATACTCGTATTCACCTCTCTAGCTTCTACTATTGAGAATATTACAAATGGAAATATTGATTATCGAATCGTGGGGCTACTAAGTACCGGGATTATTATTGGAGCACAAGTAGGTGCTTATTTATCCAATAGGGTGAATGAAAAATGGTTAAAAATTATCTTAGCTTTCTTTTTAGTTACAACAGCATTAAAAATGATGTTTTTTTAGGCCACTTAAACACAAAACATCTCAACAGAAAAATCTCTAACTTACTCTCTCATGGTCAAAGCCTATAGAATAAGTTAGAGATTTTTTCTCTTTACTGCTATACGCTGGT
>DATFAS010000069.1:0-3730 GCA_035254305.1 Bacillota bacterium | reverse complement strand
ATTTTTCTTCCATACTCAGCATCCCTCCCTTTCCATTACCGATTTATTCTATGCATCAGCCCACGAAAGTTGATACTAAAACAATCCTTATGTACTTAGGGAATAGCCTAATTATGGTACGAAAAAAAGGACGGTTTCCCGTCCTTTATCTGAAAAATTTAAGCATTCACTTTTTGTTTTGCAACATTTGCTAGCTCTGTGAAAGCAGCCTTGTCATTAATTGCAAGGTCAGCAAGCATCTTACGGTTTACGTCAATACCTGCTTCTTTAAGACCAAACATAAGCTTACTGTAAGAAAGTCCATTAGTACGAGCTGCCGCATTAATACGAGTGATCCACAATTTGCGGAAATCACGCTTACGTTGACGACGGTCACGATATGCATAAAGCAAAGATTTCATTACCTGTGCTTTAGCAGTTCTAAATAAACGGTGTTTGGAACCGAAATATCCTTTTGCTAATTTTAAGACCTTTTTACGGCGCTTACGAGTTACTGTACCACCTTTGACTCTTGGCATAGTAATAACCTCCTATTTTAACGGTTAAGTCGATATTATTTTCTATAATTAGATATAAGTTAACATTTGTTCAATACGCTTTTGGTCGCCCTTGCTTACAAGAGCACCCTTGCGAAGATGACGCTTGCGCTTCTGAGACTTGCTTTCTAGTAAGTGGCTAGTATAAGCATGGTGACGTCTAAGTTTACCGGAACCAGTCTTCTTAAAACGCTTTTGTGCTCCCTTATGGGTTTTCATCTTTGGCATGTTAATTCCTCCCATCTAGTGCTACGAAACTAGTTTACTTTTCATTCTTTGGGGCTAAGATCATAAGCATGCTGCGGCCTTCCATTTTTGGAGTACGTTCAACAATGCAGATCTCCTTTACCTGTTCAGCAAGCTTCTCCAGAACGTTTTTACCGATTTCGGAGTGTGTAATCGCACGACCGCGGAAACGAATGGAAAGCTTCACCTTGTCACCCTGTTCTAAAAACTTTTGAACATGGCGCAATTTAGTTTGAAAATCATGATCTTCAATTGTTGGCGACAAGCGAACTTCCTTGATGCTGATTACCTTTTGGTTTTTGCGGGCTTCTTTATCTTTCTTGCTTTGTTCAAATTTGAATTTCCCATAGTCCATAATCCGGCAAACTGGTGGTTTAGCGGTTGGAGCTACAGCAACTAAATCCAAATTAGCTTCCCCTGCCATTTGCAGAGCTTCTCTTAGCGGAATAATCCCAAGTTGCTCACCTTCAGCACCGACTACACGAACTTCTCTTGCACGAATCGCCTCATTGATTAAATGTTCCTTACTAATTGCCTGCCACCTCCATAGTTTTTATCCATAACAGAAAGAAATTTTCTTCATTCTTTCCAGGCCTCTAAGGTTTAGCCTTAGCTTCCGGAGTTCACTCCAAATCTTTCTGAATGGTTTTGCCATATTTCTCCTCTTAAAAAGAGATCTTCAAAAGAGATTGATCGCCCATACGATCGATATTCAAACGGATAACCACAGCAAAAATGCGGGCACCATAGGCGTCCGCATGAATGTTTTCTTAAATGAAAACAAAATCCAATAACCTGCCAACAACCACTAAGGCGTCAAAAAACAGGTGAGAAGCGGACGCTTCTGCTTAGGCAACCGTTATAAAGCTTAACAAAAAATAATTATAGCAGATAAAATTTGTTTGTCAACCTTTCGCTTCTTTTCTTGAGTAAGATTTCAAACACTTGAATTTTATTCATACTAGGCAAGAGTACAATCCCACCTTTCACCTATGAATAGAATAATGAAAAAAGGAAGAGTGATGCATCTTGCTTTTAGCTGCTGAACGTATATTAACAGCTCTTGTATTTATTTATCTACTCCTGATCTTTATTGGTGGATTTATTCTTCTGGGAAGCCTCTGGTTAGGGTATTTAGACGAAACCTTCGGGCTTTTACGGGACTACCAACCGATAAAGGAATACCTTTACTTCGCGACATCTGGTGCCATTGGGGGCACCCTATATTGTCTACGTTTATTTCATACTCATTATGTAAGGGAAAATTTAAATATTCGCCGTTGGTGGATGTGGTATGTTGTACGCCCTATTCTTAGTGCAGGTACAGCTGTCATGATGATTATCTTATTTCAAAGTGGAATTTTAATATTTGAAATCGGTAAAGATCTATCAGCGAAGATTGCTTTAGCCTTTTTAAGTGGTTATGGTTTTGGAAAGATGATGGATAAGTTAGAGACCTTAACCATGACATTGTTCAATACTAATACTTCAGAAAAAGAAACGAAGCTAGGATCTTGAATAGTTGATACTTAAAGCCCCATCCGAGTGCAACAATCTGAACAATGATGGCAAATATTCACCCTTTTATCAAAAATTCGTTTTAAGGTATAAATAATATGATGTTGTTCTTGGTCTGTGTGGATAATTAGCTGTTCTGGTGCAATATAGATTAGCTCACTTAGCAACAGATCCTCATAATTCTTTCTTGACTGATTCCAATAGCTAAACAGTTCATCCTGCTTCTCCGTGCTAACATGCTGCCAACCCTCATTAAATAATTGTAAATTCTGATCATCTATATGAACAATATGAAGCAGTTTGGTTTTTGCTTCCTGGGCAGAAAGACAAAAACGAACAAAACCAATAAACTCCTTATATTCCTCGTCAGCGAGATATTCTTCAATACCCTGTTGGGCTAAAAGACGCCATTCTTCCCATTGCTCTTTTAAACGAAATCGAACAAACCCATCTAGAGTAAGAGTATGCTCGACCCACAGATAATCCATGGCCTTCTCCATAATTTTTTTCTTCATGAGATCCTTATGTATTCTTTCGCTTCTTTCTCCAAAATCACTCCCCTGTAGAATGGAGTGAATAAAATCAAGAATTCGATGCTGTTCTATGGTTAAATCATATCCAAATTCCTGGGCTAAAAGTTCCTTTAAAGCTTCTTCTTCTTTGAACTCGACAATATATTCAGCAATGACTGTGCTAATGGATTTACGAATGTATTCCTGGGTTTCAAAAGTATGTTCCATCGTTGGCCAAAACTGACAATGAAAACAGATGAAATCCTTATCTAGTATTTCTTTAACAGAGTGGTACAGGCAAGCTTCCTTTGATTGTTGAAGGCCTGAATAAAGTATATTTCGAAACGCATCCACGTTTTGAAAATCTTCTTTACCAAGAATGATTTTAAATAACTTCACATCAACACCTCTCTCTTTCATAGGCGCGTTCATTCGTTACTAGTATATGACCATTGATTTCGGTTATACGCACCAATGAAAGAACTCATTATTTCGTTCCCCCCAAAAAAAGAAAAACCACTTGACCAATTGGCCCAAGTGGCTTGTAAAAGGGAGAGAGAAACATAAAGTGTAGCTGAAGTCTACATAGGCAGGATTGCCCAATTTCCTTTCAGATAAACCTATCAGATCATCTTTTTCTATTTCTTAGTTATACAATAAATCCAACGACTCACTATATAAAACTTCCTTGGACTAGCTTAATTCTGCATCACAAAATCAGATTCAGCCGATTCACCTTCCTTAAACACACGCAAGATATCGTAGCGTGTATTTCTTTGTGCAGGGGTCTTCCCCGCTTCCCGAATCAACTGGAGAATGTGATTGGTGTTCACTTTATGCGTACAAGCTGCGGCAGAAACAACATTTTCCTCCATCATGGTTGATCCGAAATCATTACATCCATAGCTTAAAGATCTT
>DATFAS010000068.1:0-8053 GCA_035254305.1 Bacillota bacterium | reverse complement strand
AATACAAGAAAAATTACAGTTCATTTTCAATGATGATACTATTATATTCGATAAATCCCGTTTTGCTGGCGGACTTACCAATTACAACTATATAATGACCATTAAGGGAGAAGAGTATGTTATTCGAAAACCGGGTAAAATGACCAACCAAATGATTGATAGAAAGCTTGAAAAGGTCAATAATAATATAGCTTCTGAGCTCGGTCTGAATTCTGAGTGTGTTTATTTTGATGAGCTTATCGGAGTTAAAATTAGTGTTTACATTAAAAACAGCCAAAATGTTGCACTTGCCGATCCATCCTCTCCAACTAACTTGAGAACAGTTTCAAAATTGATGAAAAGAATACACTCTAGCCCTAAGCCGTTTCCTAATTCCTTTGATTGGCAAAAAGAATTGAATAAGTATGAACAGATCGTTAAAGAACTTAACGGTGATTTTTTCTATGACTATGCAATATTGAAAGAAAAATTGCTAGATTTTATGGGGGAAAATATTGAACATACATTTTCTTATCCATGTCATAATGACACTGTACCTGAAAACTTCATTATCAATAGCAATGGCAGAGCCTACCTTATAGATTGGGAGTATTCTGGAATGAATGATCCTAGCTGGGATGTAGCCGCATATATTCTTGAATCTAAATTGACTGAAGAATCCATTCAATATTTTATTTTCGACTACTATGGTCAATTACCGACGCCTGAAGAAGTACTTAAAATAAAATGCTTTATGATTGCGCAGGATTTGCTCTGGACAGTTTGGGCATTGATTAGACACTACAATGGAGACGATTTTCTTGACTATTGTTACTTTAGGTACGAACGCTTTCGAAAAAATATCAAGGCAATTACTGATTCCTCAGATTATTCTATTGCCGATTTGGTAAAGAATTAGATACCTATTGAGACTGTAGGGTAACTCGATCAAAATCGAGTTACCCTACAGTCTTTTTTAAACGTATAAGAATTTATAAGTTTTGGGTGCAGTGGTCTGTACCCTTTTTAAGTGTATCAGATTTTATAAATTCCTTGAATTCTATCCGGCCAAGTTTTACCTTGTTGAATTAAGAAATACCATTAGTGCAAAAAAAATATAACGATAGTGCAATAATATCAAAAAACTGGAAGATATTTATAAAAAAGTAATGATTATGTAATGGTGATGAAGAAACTAAAGGAAATTATACAGTAAAACAGTCCGCTTTATACCATAATAAACAGCTTTGTTCGGCTATTGTTAAGATGTAATTTACAAATGGTGTCTTTGATAGTTAAGAAGTATTACTAATTTAGGGGGGGTATTTATGGATGGGACGACAGCAGTAGAAAACGCGAAAGTAATTGCTGCAAAAAACAAGTTGTCATCACAGTTCCTGAGAAAGGGTATTATCATCGCTTTATTTTCAGGTCTTACGTATGGATTTTATTCAGCATTCTTGACCTTAGGCATGTCTAAGGGAATATGGGCTGATTGGTATGGAGATAACACTGCAGGATTATCTGCGTTTGTTATTACCTACTTATTGGGATCACTGGGAAGTGCGGTAAATGATACCTGTAGTGCTGGCTGGGCATTGTTTAATTGTGGTTTTAAAGGTAAGATCAAAGATTTCTTAAGAAGTATAAAAACGAAACCAGGATTGATAATGGTTTGTGCGGCTTTTATAGGAGGACCACTAGCAAGTACAGCATATGTTGTAGGACTTCAAATGGCTGGTTCAATTGTTATACCTATCGCTGCACTCAATCCAGCAATTGGTGCTATCTTAGGAAAAGTTTTTTACAAACAAGAATTAAGCAAGCGTATCATGTTTGGTATTGCTATTTGTGTTCTTGCTGGTTTTATGATTGGCAGCACAAGCATTGGTGGAGATGCTCCTGAAGGGAGATCATTAGGTATTTTATTTGCTTTACTTGCAGCTCTCGGCTGGGGCTTTGAAGGTTGTGTAGGTGGTTATTCAGTCTCTATGGTTGACTCCGAAATAGGGATTACAATTCGTCAAGTAACATCGGGCATTACCAATTTAGTTATTTTACTTCCGATTATTGGTTTGTTAGCAGGTAATGTTGCTCTTTCAGGCACTTTAACTTTACAAGCGTTTGCAAGTGGTTCTGCTATGATTTGGATTGCGTTGGCTGGATTTTGTGCGTACCTTTCATTTATGGCTTGGTATAAGGGCAATAGTATGTGTGGTGCAGCCCTTGGTATGGCTTGTAATGGCACCTACTCATTCTGGGGACCTTTCTGTTGTTGGATAATACTTGGATTGATTGCTGGTAAGGATGGCTGGGCATTACCGGCTATCGCTTGGGGTGCAGCTATATTAATGGTAATCGGAATTTGGATTATTTCAATGAATCCGCTCGACTTATTTAGAAATAGGAGTCAAGAGTTAACCAACGAGAAGATTGTAGGGTAATATAACTACCTTTAATCCTATTATAACATTATAAAATATCTAAATCTAGTATGTAGTTAAAAAGTGTGACTATATTTGAGAAAGGTGGGATTATGTGAAACCGCTTAACTATGCTATTCTAAAACACTTTACAAGAGTAAAGGAAGCTTGTGCAGAAGATGTTATTAATGCATTAAAAGCAGATTATGGTAATTTCAGAGCCCTTAATAAGAAAGATGTATTGTCAGCCTTAATGACAGCTGAAGCTAATGGTCTCCTTCAAGAAGCAAGATTTGAAATGGACCAAAGAGGGGAATTGAAAGTTTATTATTACGCACACGAAGAGGGAGTAAAGACAATCAATAAATATATTAAAGACTGACTATTAAAAGTATTTGGTTTCTAAAAATGCATAGTAATACACTAAGTTTCTAGCAAAGAGGTGGAAATACGATGGTGTATGTTGGAGGCGCATTAGGCCTTGTTGAGACAGTAGGGATGGTCCCAGCAATAGAAGCTGTAGATAAAATGCTAAAGGCTGCTAATGTTGAGCTGGTATCCTATGAAAATGTGGGTTCCACTCTGGTTACGATCATGGTGAAGGGTGATGCCGATGCAGTAAAAACATCTGTGGAGGCAGGGGCTGCAGCAGCTGCTGCAATCGGTAAATTAACAGCACACAATGTTATGTTGCGCCCAATTAAAAGTGTTGGTCAAATCGTGTCAATCTATGATATTGACAAATAAAAAATAAGGTAAAGGACTAACTCAATATGTATAAAGGAGAAGCATTAGGTCTCATTGAAACTTTTGGAATTGTTTATGCATTAGAGGCTGCAGACGCAATGGGTAAAGCTGCAGATGTTGAATTAGTTGGCTTTGAAAACGTAGCTTCTGGATACATTTCGATATTGGTACGTGGGGATGTTCAGGCATGTGAAGCAGCAGTATCCGCCGGGGTAGCAGCTGTAAAAGATATGGGTTCTGAAGTATATAGTTCGGTTGTAATAGCAAGACCACATTCAGATATTGAAAAGATAATAGCGCGATATTCACTTGATAAACTACTTGGTTAAGTTAAGTGAAAAAAATATAGAAGAATGCGAGGTAATAATTTTGAATATTCAAGATTTTTCGGTAAAGTTAGCAGAAGCAACAAAAAATATGTCACTTGAAGATAAGACATCATTAATAAAGCTTTTTGAAAGTATTTCAAAGAATATTGAACAAAAGGAATCCAAATCCAACCATCCTACTGAGATGGATAGTAATAATGGAGAAGTTCCAAATGGAATGACAGAACGACTTAAGTTATTAAAAGAAAACTATATGAGGCAGGTTCCTTCCATAACGACATATCGGGCTAGAGCCATTACTAAAATTGCTAAAGAAAATCCCGGAATGCCTAAGATTATGCTGCGTGCGAAATGCTTCCGCTACTGTTGCGAGACTGCACCATTAGTGATTCAGGATGATGAGCTTATTGTTGGAGCACCTAACGGAGCACCACGTGCGGGGGCATTTTCACCAGATATTGCTTGGAGATGGTTGGCTGATGAAATTGACACAATCGGAAACCGCCCACAGGATCCATTTTATATATCTGAAGAAGATAAAAGAATTCTGCGTGAAGAGCTATTCCCATTCTGGGAAGGTAAATCGGTGGATGAACACTGTGAAGACCAATTCCGGGAAGCGGGTCTCTGGGAACTTTCTGGTGAGTCTTTTGTTTCTGATTGCTCCTACCATGCATTGAATGGCGGCGGTGACTCAAATCCTGGATATGACGTAATCTTGATGAAAAAAGGCATGCTTGATATTCAGCAGGAGGCAAAGGACCACCTTGTTAAGCTAAATTATGCGAATCCAGATGATATTGAAAAAATTTATTTCTATAAATCCGTTATTGATACAACAGAAGGTGTTATGACATATGCCAAGCGCATGTCGGAATATGCAGCAGAGTTAGCTGCAAAGGAAATGAATCCGAAGCGTAAGGCAGAATTACTGAAGATTTCTGAGGTAAATGCGAGAGTACCGGCCCATAAGCCTACTTCGTTCTGGGAAGCCATTCAAGCTGTTTGGACGATTGAATCATTATTAGTAGTTGAAGAAAATCAAACAGGTATGTCAATTGGTCGTGTTGACCAATACATGTATCCGTTCTATAAGGCAGATAAAGAGTCTGGACGTATGACCGACTATGAAGCATTCGAACTGGCTGGTTGTATGCTAATAAAAATGTCTGAAATGATGTGGATTACAAGTGAAGGTGGTTCAAAGTTCTTTGCGGGTTATCAACCATTTGTCAATATGTGTGTTGGCGGTGTAACCAGGGACGGTCGGGATGCAACCAATGATCTCACCTACCTACTGATGGATGCAGTTCGTCATGTCAAAATTTATCAGCCATCCCTCGCTGCACGGATCCACAATAAGTCACCTAAGAAATATTTGAAGAAAATAGTGGATGTTGTTCGTGCTGGTCTCGGTTTCCCAGCCTGTCATTTCGACGATGCTCACATTAAGATGATGTTGGCAAAAGGAGTATCGATTGAAGATGCTAGAGATTATTGTTTAATGGGCTGTGTTGAACCACAGAAGTCTGGTCGTCTCTATCAGTGGACATCCACAGCTTATACTCAATGGCCCATCTGCATTGAGTTGGTTCTAAATCACGGTGCTACACAATGGTATGGAAAGCAGGTATGTCCTGACCTTGGAGACCTAAGCCAATATAAAACTTATGAGGATTTTGAGAAGGCTGTTAAAGAGCAAATTTTATATGTAACAAAATGGTCAAGCGTTGCAACCGTTATTACTCAGCGTGTTCACAGAGATATGGCTCCAAAGCCACTCATGTCTATCATGTACGAAGGCTGTATGGAGAATGGTAAAGATGTTTCAGAAGGCGGTGCGATGTATAATTTCGGGCCCGGTGTTGTATGGTCTGGATTGGGAACTTATGCAGATTCTATGGCTGCAATAAAGAAATTAGTTTTCGACGAAAAGAAATACACGTTAGAACAGCTTAATGAAGCTTTAAAAGCTGATTATGTTGGCTATGAACAGATTAGAAAAGACTGCCTGAATGCTCCAAAGTACGGAAATGATGATGATTATGTAGATTTGATTGCAGCAGATATTGTTCATTTTACTGAGATGGAACATCGTAAGTACAAAACTTTATATTCCGTTTTGAGCCATGGAACCTTATCGATTTCAAATAATACTCCATTAGGTCAGATAACAGGTGCATCTGCTAATGGTCGCCGTGCCTGGGTACCGCTATCCGATGGAATAAGCCCGACTCAAGGTGCTGATGTGAAAGGTCCAACAGCGATCATCAAGTCCATTTCGAAGATGGCCAATGATAGCATGAATATTGGTATGGTTCACAACTTTAAACTCATGTCGGGCTTGCTTGATACATCAGAAGGAGAAGAGGGTCTTATTACACTCTTACGATCAGCTTGCGCACTTGGAAATGGAGAGATGCAGTTTAATTATCTAGATAACAATACATTAATTGAAGCGCAAAAACATCCGGAACATTATCGTGACTTAATCGTGCGTGTGGCGGGTTACAGTGCATTCTTTGTTGAACTTTGCAAGGATGTCCAAGACGAAATTATCAGCAGAACAATGTTGAAACATTTCTAAAAACCAAACAGGAGATAACAGTATGGACAATCAAAGCTCTGGACCAATGGCAGAAAGCGCCTTAATTATGAATGTGCAGAAATATAATATCTACGATGGACCGGGAGTAAGAACACTTGTGTTTTTTAAAGGCTGCCCATTGCGTTGTAAATGGTGTTCAAATCCTGAGGGATTTGAACGCAAGTTTCAAGTCATGTTAAAAAACAGCTCATGTACAGATTGCGGTGCCTGTGTTCCGGTCTGCCCAGTTGGAATATTCGATCTTTCTAAAGAAAACTCAAAACTTGAAATAGCGCGGAATATTGATTGTATTGGCTGCGGAAAGTGTGTAGAGGCTTGTCCCGAATCAGCATTATCCATTTCCGGAGAGGTAAAGACGATTGCTGAACTCCTTGAAATCGTTCAAGAGGACGAAATATTTTATGATATGTCAGATGGGGGAGTTACCTTAGGGGGCGGTGAAGTATTGGCCCAACCTGAGGCTGCAGTAAATCTATTAAAGGCTTGTAAAAAAGAAGGAATTAATACAGCGATTGAAACCAGTGGCTATGCTGGCCTCGAAACTATTCTGAAAATAGCCGAGTTTACGGATTTATTCCTTTACGATATTAAGCAAATAAATACTCAACGGCACTTTGAACTGACTGGACTTCATAACGGGCTTATTTTAAAAAATTTAAAGGAGCTTCTTACACGCGGATATAACGTAAAAATCAGAATGCCTCTGCTAAAAGGAATCAATGATAGTCAAGATGACATTGAAGGGGTTATTCATTACTTATTGCCTTTCCGCGCTTATAAAAACTTTAAAGGGATTGATATACTGCCTTATCACAAACTTGGAGTCAATAAATATAACCAGTTAGGAATGGATTACCCAGTAATGGGGGACCCAAGTATGAACGCGGATGATTTAAAAAGGGTTGAAACTTGGTTTGAAAAATATGACTTGCCAGTAAAGGTAATCCACCACTAAAGTCCAATTTCGTGGAATGAGGGTACTTAAGATGGGCACATATGGTGAAAATGGAATAGGACGTATCATACAAGAATCAGTACCGGGAAAACAGGTTACCATTGCGCATGTTATTGCTTCACCGATGCCGGATATTTATGAACGGTTAGGCATTGATGAAAAAGGCGCAATTGGAATACTTACTTTAACACCCTATGAAACTGCCATTATTGCGGCTGACATTGCAACAAAGGCTGCCGAGGTAGATATTGGATTTTTAGACCGCTTTACGGGGTCGGTAGTTATTAGTGGAGACGTACAAAGTGTCGTTACAGCACTCGAAGCGGTAAATGATATTTTGAAAAATAAGCTAGGATTTTTGGCAACGCCAATTACACGGACATGAGAAAAAAGCGAATAATAATCATTTTGGAGCTGCCGAACCTTATTTCAAAGTGAGTATACCGCGCGGAAAAGGTATTAGGGCTTTAAAAGAATTTCTATTTGATAGGAATGATAGGTAATGAGGGAGGCAAATGAAATTTATTACTGAAGGTGACTTGCGAGATTTATATAATAAAGAACCTTTTACTGCATTTGATTTGGAATCGGAAGCAAGACTTACACCTGGAGCACGCCAATTCCTTCTGGATCGTAAAATTAAGATACTTGGTAGTGATTCCGGCCATGAGAAAAAAAATATAAGTACAAATGGGAATGTTAGTGCTGAACCATCAGCAGCAGTGGCCGAGAGCAAAAATAATTGGAAAATAATGAAACTGTACACAAAGTTGAAGTCCATAGAGGCTGTATTTTTTCTAACTGGAGAAGAGCTATTGAGAAAAGATGTTTGTTTGGCACAGAAAACAGTTCAGTTAAATAAACAATTTTCTTCTATAAAAAACGATCTCAGGAACAAGTGCACAGTTGAAAACCTCCCTTGCGTTGAGTGTTCAGAAATAGATTTGAATAATTTCTCTACCCATATAGATGATTGTTTTGAAATCACAGAATTCCATATACAGCTTGAAAG
>DATFAS010000067.1:0-29052 GCA_035254305.1 Bacillota bacterium | reverse complement strand
AAATGATTTACGTTAGTAGCCTCTGTTGTTACTATATAATTAGTTTATATATTTTTTAAAATATTCTCGATTTATTCAATCGTTCGATTGAAATACGACTTCTTAGTTAGACAGAGGAGGAAAAACAGTGTTCAAAGGATTAACACGGCTCATGATCGGTACAAAAATAAACATGTTATTAATCAGTATCCTCTTGCTCTTATCGGTGGGAATTTGCATTGTTGCTAATTATGAAATCAAAAAGGGAATGCTAGAATTCCATACAAAACAGCTTAATTCTGAATCTATGCTAGGATATATGTATTTAAATCAGAAATACCCCGGGGATTGGAATATTCAAGAAGAAACTCTTTATAAAGGGAAAACAAAGATTGAGGGTGATAGTTCTCTTGTAGATGAAATCGGAAAACTAACCGGAAATACCGTCACAATCTTCCGTGGAGACACCCGCATTGCCACAAATCTCATGGATCATGGTACTCGTGTAATCGGAACGAAAGCAGATCCAAAAGTAGCAACCATAGTATTGAAGAATGGACAAACCTATCTGGGTGAAGCCGATATTGTAGGAATTAATCACCTTACGACATATATCCCCCTCAAGAATGCCCAAGGAGAAGTGATTGGGATGTGGTTAGTGGCAACTCCACTAGAAGATATCGATCAGACGATCATCAGTTTACTCAAGTCATTCATCATTATTATTTCTTTATTCATCATCCTTGCCTTATTCTGTACCCTCCTTTTCACAAGAAAGCTAAAGAAAAGGCTCTATAAGATGGTAGAAGCTTTCGACCAAGCAGGAAATGGAAATTTCTTGATTACTCTACACGATCCTGTTGAGGACGAAATCGGATTGCTTACCCAAGCTTTTATTCGAATGAAAGATAACATTCGAGGATTAATTCAACAGGTTCAATCCTCCTCAGAGCAGGTAGCAGCTACCTCAGAAGAACTGACTGCAAGTGTAGAACAGAATAGTAAGGCAACAGAACAAATCACTGCAGCTATGCAAGAGATCGCACACGGCACTGAGATGCAGGTTGCAAGCTCAACCCATGTCAATCATGCGACCCAAGAAATCACTCAGGGGATGAACCAAGTCACCTCCTCCATCCTATCTGTCTCTGATTTATCCAGATCCATGGAACAACAAGCCACGACGGGAAATCAAGTGGTTCATCAAACGATCGAACAAATGAGTCTCGTTCAAAATGCCGTAGGTGAAACAGCAACATTGATCCACGACCTAGGTCAAAAATCCAATGAAATCGGTCAAATTGTTTCCCTAATAACTGAAATAGCCAATCAAACGAATTTACTTTCCCTGAATGCAGCCATAGAAGCCGCACGGGCAGGTGACCATGGACGTGGGTTTGCTGTTGTAGCCGATGAGGTTCGATTACTAGCCGAACAATCACGAAAGGCTGCAAGTGAAATCCGTGAACTGATTGGTGATGTACAGATCGGATCAAATAAGGCTGTAGAATCTATGAATCATGGAACCGAAGTGGTTAAAGAAGGTATACGAATGGTGCATCTAACCGGAGACGCTTTTAGTCAGATTGTTAAAATGATCGAAGAAATCACTATGCAATCTCAAGAAGTAGCCGCTGTTGTGGAAGAAGTAAGCTCTAGCTCAGAAAATATGGTGGTCATGATTGAGAAAGTGGGTCAAGAAGCGATTCAAACTTCTGGCCGTACTCAACATATTGCTGTTTCTACACAGGAACAGAACACATCCATGGCGGAAATAACATCCTCTTCGGAAGGCTTAAGTTCATTAGCCCTGGAGCTTCTTGAGTTGATTAGCAAATTTAAAGTGTAGACACTCATGTTTGAACGACTTCCTACTTTTATACTATATTTAAATCATGAGAGGAGTGGGTTGGGTTGTTTACTATTGAAAAATATCTTGATTGGTTTTCATTTAATCCAGAAAATGTAATACATCAAATAGAATGGCTAGACCCCAATCGAACCATTATGACCCAGAGCTTTACCCCTCCCTCTCCGATTGGCACTCTATTATTTGTTCATGGGTATTTCGATCATGTAGGACTCCAACGCCATGCCATTACTTATTTCACTCAACATGGATATCGAGTTCTCGCCTTTGATCTTCCTGGTCATGGCTTTTCTTCCGGACCACGCCATTCGATTGAAGATTTTGCAGAATACGTCTGTAGTCTCCACCAGATCGTTCAGTGGGCGAAGCAATTCTCTTCAGATATTTCATTAGTTGCTCATAGCACAGGTGCTGCTATTTCTCTAAGTTACTTATGTCTGTATCCCAATCCCTTTCACCATCACATATGGGTCGCTCCCTTAGTGCGATCCGCTGGATGGGGAGCAACTCAGTTTTTCACACCGTTTATAGGAATGTTTGCAAAGCGAATTCTTCGACTATCTCTTTCTTCCTCTTCTGATCCAGAATATCGAAACCGGGCAAAGCAAGACCCTTTTCGGGGTAAATATGTACCATTAGATTGGATCCATGCTCTGCAAAAGTGGAATACCACCATTTCACAGATCCAACCAATGGATATTCCTGTGCTGATCCTCCAAGGAAATCAGGATAGAACCGTAGATTGGCGCTATAATATTCCGTTTCTTCAAACCAAGCTCCCATTAGCGCAGGTAGATATCATCCCTTCTGCCAAACACCAGCTATTAAACGAAGTTGAATCCATTCGCACACCTATATTTGAGAGAATGCTGGGATATTTACAAAACGAACGAGGTTAAGGACCCATTCATTCACAGAAAAAAAAGGCAGAATCATAATTTGATTCCACCTTCAACCTATCTCAAAACCTATCAATAATAATTGCTTTCTGTTTTTCTACATTTCACGCAGGTGCTTACGAGTACATTGTTTTCATATACATGTTCGCATGTGGCTTGAAGCTGATGAAGGTCTGCCTTTAGGCGTTCGAGCTGTGATTCCAATTCCTTGATTTCCTTTACTATACGGATGGCTTCCTTCATGTTAGGATCCTCCCTCGAATCATTAACGATAAATTTGGCTACCACTTTCTTTAAACTCTTTGGCCTTCTCCTTCATTCCTACTTCCGCATCTTTCGTTTCTGCACTCTCGTTTTCATTAGCATAATCACGAATTTCATGACTAATTTTCATGCTGCAGAACTTCGGTCCACACATCGAACAGAAGTGTGCGGTCTTCGCACCTTCAGCTGGAAGTGTCTCATCATGATACTCCAAAGCACGTTCAGGGTCGAGAGACAAATTAAACTGATCATGCCAGCGGAACTCAAAACGAGCCTTCGACAAGGCATTGTCACGAACCTGTGCATGAGGATGGCCTTTTGCAAGGTCTGCAGCATGTGCAGCAATTTTGTACGTCACAATTCCGTTACGCACGTCCTCTTTATTCGGAAGCCCTAAATGTTCCTTAGGGGTTACATAACATAGCATAGCTGTCCCAAACCAGCCAATCATGGCTGCACCAATAGCAGAGGTAATATGATCATACCCTGGTGCGATATCTGTTGTTAATGGTCCTAATGTATAGAATGGAGCTTCATGGCAGATCTCAAGCTCAAGATCCATATTTTCTTTGATTTTATGCATAGGAACGTGACCAGGACCTTCAATGATCACCTGTACATCATGCTTCCAAGCAATCTGAGTCAACTCACCCAAGGTTCTAAGCTCTGCAAACTGTGCTTCATCATTCGCATCATAGATAGAACCAGGACGTAAGCCATCTCCTAAGGAGAAGGCAACATCATAAGTCTTCATAATTTCACAAATTTCTTCAAAATGAGTATAAAGGAAATTTTCCTCGTGATGAGCAAGGCACCATGCCGCAAGAATCGATCCCCCACGGGAGACAATCCCTGTCATCCTGCTGCTCGTTAGCGGCACATAACGAAGAAGTACCCCAGCATGGATGGTGAAATAATCGACCCCTTGCTCAGCCTGTTCGATTAGCGTATCGCGATAGACCTCCCATGTTAAATCCTCTGCAATTCCATTTACCTTCTCTAGTGCTTGATAAATCGGAACGGTCCCCACTGGAACAGGAGAATTACGGATAATCCACTCTCTAGTGGTGTGAATATTTTTCCCTGTTGACAGATCCATAATGGTATCTGCTCCCCAACGAATGGCCCAGGTCATCTTCTCCACTTCTTCAGAGATGGAGGAAGTCACTGCAGAATTCCCAATGTTCGCATTGATCTTCACATGAAAATTCCGCCCAATAATCATTGGTTCGCTTTCTGGGTGATTAATATTGGCCGGGATAATGGCACGACCTTCCGCAATTTCCTTCCGTACAAATTCAGGCTTCAGCCCTTCACGGATAGCGATATATTCCATCTCAGGTGTGATGATCCCTTTTCGTGCATAGTGCATTTGGGTAACATTCTGCCCTGCCTTGGCGCGTAATGGCTTGCTGTTCCCTACAGGAAACACATGAGGCATAGCATGTGTAGCTTCCTCTTTGATCCCATTATCCTCTGGCTTGATAGCTCTACCTTCATACTCCTCCACATCCCCACGTTCCATGATCCATTGTCTACGGAGTTGCGGGAGGCCTTTTTCAATATCAATGGTCACAGACGGATCTGTGTATACTCCACTAGTATCATATACACGCACCGGTTCATTAGACCTGGTGCCCCATGCATCCGTTGTATCGCTTAATTTAATTTCACGCATGGGTACCCTAATATCCGATCTTGATCCCTCTACATATACTTTCTTACTATTCGGAAAAGATTGGATGGTAGGAACAGAAACGATTGATTCAATAGATTTAGACACAATAAAACCTCCTATGATTTCGAAATATTATATTTCGAACCTTAAGTGGAGGCGGAGAGAGAAAGACGCATATCACATAGAAATAGCCGCATGAACATACATGCGGCTACAAGAATTAGCGTCTAATCGCTTAAAATGACTTCATAACAAGTCACCCATTCCTCCGCTGGCATTATCCAGTTCAGGTTCAACGGTCGGCAATAGTTTAATTACCCTCTCAGCCTGGTCCCCAAGCTCCCGTGCAAAAGCTATAAAATTTTTCCTATCTCTACAATAACATAATGGGGATAGGTTGAACAACATTTTACATCCAAGACAATTATACTAATTTCGACAAGAATGTCTTCGAAATAGAGATAAACTCACGCACTGTATAAGGAAGATACTTATGTTTCTTCCAAATCATCGCTAGCTCTAGATTGATTGGTGAATCAACTAGAGGAATGGATGTTATTTGCGGATTATAGATCTCACCACAGATTTTACTAGGGAGAAAGGCAACTCCCAACTTCGCTTCCACTAATTCAATCATAAAATCCTTTTGCGAGCTCTCACAAACAACATTTGGATAGAACCCATGCTTCGCACACTCATCCACAATTCGATCATGAAGGGAAAAATCCTTTCGATATAAAATAAAGGACTCCCCCGCAATTTCTGACATATGAAGGATCTTCTTATTGGCTAGCGGATGATCGCTGTGAACAATCAGCATTAAGGGGTCTTTAAGCAATTTGACGACTTCAAAGCTATCCATTAATGGAAGATTACAGATTAGTCCAATATCTAAGGAGCCCTCTTCCACCCCCTGTTTTATGATTTTTGTTCCAACCTCTGTTAGGATAATCTCAACAGATGGGTAGACCTCTTTAAATTGGCTAATTAATTTCGAGAAAAATGACGCACCCACAATAGGGGGAATCCCTATGCGAACCTCACCTTTTTTCAATTCCATAATATCGCTTAATTCAGATGTTAGGTTAGAGAAAGCCTCTAATACATTCTTCGCGTTAATTAAGACCGCCTTCCCCGCATCGGTTAGCTCAAGCTGCTTCGACGAGCGATAGAACAAGGGAACACCAAGTTCTTCCTCTAGATTCTTAATCGCCTTACTAATGGAGGGTTGTGAAACGTGTAAAGTACTGGCAGCCTTAGTAAAGCTTAGGTGCTTGGCTACCTCTGAAAAGTACTCCAAATGCCGAATATCCAACGTTATCAACTCACTTTATAACTAAAATGCATACGGAACATTCAAAATATATATTTTAGATATGTTGATCTTCATTATATAATAAATATCAGAAAATAATAACCGTCATAATTATTTAGGAGGAGAGAAGAAATGAGAGACTATGTAAAAGTAGGAAATCTGCAAGTAGCACAAGCACTTTATCAGTTTATTAACGAGGAAGTAATTCCAGGTACCCAAGTGGACAATGAAACATTTTGGTCCGGGTTAGATACATTAATTCATGACCTTTCACCAAAGAACAAAGCATTGCTAGCGAAGCGTGACGAGATTCAGGCCGCGATCAATAACTGGCACAAACAAAATCAAAACTTGGATGCAAGTCAATATAAAGCCTTCCTTCAAGAGATTGGCTATCTTGAGCCAGTAGTAGAAGATTTTGAAGTGGCCACACAAGGAGTGGATCAAGCCATTACTTCCCAAGCAGGACCACAGCTTGTTGTTCCTGTGAATAATGCCCGCTACGCCCTGAATGCGGCGAATGCTCGTTGGGGAAGCCTCTATGATGCGCTTTATGGTACAGACGCGATCGATGAGGATGGTGGTGCAGAACGTAGCTCATCCTACAATCCTGTTCGTGGAGAAAAGGTTATTGCTTTTGGGAAGGATTTTCTTGATGGGGCAGCACCTCTTGCTGGGGCATCCCACAAGGATGCCGTACAATATTCCGTGGTAAACGGTCAATTAGTTGCTACACTAGCTAATGGTAGTACAACAGGCCTTCAAGATGCAGCAAAATTTGTCGGCTATGAAGGGCAATCTTCGTCCCCATCTTCACTATTAATTAGAAATAACGGGATTCACTTCGAGATTCAAATTGACCGCAACAACCCGATTGGTCAAGGAGATGCAGCAGGTGTGAAGGATATTCTTATGGAGGCTGCCCTTACAACCATCATGGACTGTGAAGACTCTGTAGCCGCTGTTGATGCCGAAGATAAGGTAGAAGTTTATAGCCGTTGGTTAGGTTTGATGAAGGGGGATTTATCCGCTTCCTTCGCTAAAGGGACGAAAACTATTACCCGTACACTCAATCCAGATCGTACCTACACCTCTCCTGCTGGTGAGGAAATTAGCCTACCTGGACGTTCCCTCTTGTTTGTTCGTAATGTTGGACATCTAATGACGATTAATATGGTTCTTGATCAGAATGGTCAAGAGGTTCCTGAAGGAATCCTTGATGCTGTGTTCACCAGTCTAATCGGTAAGCATGATCTACTTGGTAATGGAGGCTTTACGAATTCTTATACCGGATCAATCTATATCGTTAAGCCAAAAATGCACGGATCTGAGGAAGCCGCTTTCGCTAATGAACTCTTTAACCGTGTCGAAGACCTATTAGGTTTGGAACGTCATACAATCAAAATCGGGGTTATGGATGAAGAACGCCGGACTTCACTTAACTTGAAAAACTGTGTTCGTCAAGTGAAGGATCGTATTGTATTTATCAATACTGGATTCCTAGACCGTACAGGGGATGAAATGCATACCTCTATGGAAGCTGGGCCAATGGTTCGTAAGAATAATATGAAAACCTCCACTTGGTTACAAAGCTATGAAAAATCAAATGTAGCCGTTGGTTTGACTTGTGGCTTACAAGGTCGCGCCCAAATTGGAAAAGGTATGTGGGCTATGCCTGACCTAATGAAAGAAATGCTAAAGCAAAAGATTGGTCATCTTCAAGCAGGTGGAAATACCGCTTGGGTACCATCACCTACTGCAGCAACCTTGCATGCTCTTCACTACCATCAGGTAGATGTTCGTGAGGTTCAAGATCAATTAAAAGCATCCATCCGCGACTACCGTGACGATATCCTTGTCATTCCTGTTGAGAGCAATCCACAATGGAGTGCCGAAGAAATCCAACAAGAATTAGACAATAACTCTCAAGGAATCCTTGGTTACGTGGTACGTTGGGTTGAACAGGGAATTGGCTGCTCGAAGGTTCCTGATATTAACAACATTGGATTAATGGAAGACCGTGCTACCCTTCGTATCTCCAGCCAGCATATCGCTAACTGGCTACACCATGGAATCTGCACACAGGAGCAAGTTCTTGAAACTATGAAGCGTATGGCAAAAGTGGTAGATGAACAGAACTCCGGAGATTCTGCATACCGTCCGATGGCTGCTAATTATGATGACTCTGTAGCCTTCCAAGCTGCTTGTGAGCTTATCTTCAAGGGCTATGATCAACCAAGCGGTTATACAGAGCCTATCCTTCACCGTCGCCGTATTGAATTTAAAGCAAAAGTTGCTCAAAGAGCTTAAAAATCTTAAATAATCAAAGAGAAACCCCCTCATTCCTTAAGAATGTAGGGGGTTTCTCTTTCTAATTTTAAATCTTCCTGATCCTCACCGCGCAGGCTTTAAATTCTGCAGTCCCCGAGATCGGGTCATATTCATTCAGAGTGAGGGCATTCGTAGGTACCTCTGACCAATGAAAGCTCATAAACACGAGCCCTGGAACCATTCTATCCGTCACATTCGCTACAACATGAAGCTGACTTCTCCGAGAGCTGACCTCGACCCATTCTCCGTGAGCAATCCCTAGTCGCAGCGCATCATCCGGATGCATATCTACGGTTTCTTTCGTTTGCTTTAATTTCACCGTATCCGCGTAATATCTTGTCTGCGTATGTGTATTATATTGTTCGTATCTTCTACCTGTGGTTAGTACAAATGGATACTCCTCATCAGGCACTTCAAGTAAAGGTGTGTAATCTACCGGTACAAAGGAAGCCACAGACCCCTTGAATTCGGGTTCATGGAAGCGTTCATGTAAATAAGAGGTTCCTGGATGATCCAATGCCGGACAAGGATAATGAAGCCCACCTTCCTTATCTAATCGGATATAGGACATTCCACCGTACATCTCGGGCGCTAATTCTCGTAATTCATTCCATATTTCCTCGCTATTCACATAGCTCATAGGATAGCCCATACGTGTAGCAAGATCACATAAAATAACCCAATCCTCTCTCGTATTCGGATGCGGCTCCACTGCCTTACGCACCCGCTGTACTCGCCGGTCAGTATTGGTATAGGTTCCTTCCACTTCTCCCCAGCACTGAGCTGGAAGGACAAGATCAGCGAGTCTAGCCGTTTCTGTTAGAAAGATATCCTGCACGATTAATAGATCTAGCTTTTTCAACAGTGACTCCGTATGGGACATATGAACATCCGCAATCAAAGGGTTTTCGCCAATGACATAGAGAGCTTTAACCTCTCCATTTTCCATCTTTTCGAAGGTTCTTGTTTGTGTAGCACCTGAACTTGGATCAATCTCGACACCCCACGATCTCTCGAACCGGCCTCGATATTCATCATTTCCCAATGCAAAACCACCGGGTAATTGATTAGGCAAGCATCCCATATCCCCTGCACCTTGAACATTATTCTGCCCACGCAGAGGCATAATCCCATTTCCTTCTTTACCTACATGACCTGTCAATAAGGCCAAATTAACTAGATTAAAGACATTATTAACTCCAAAGTGGTATTCGGTAATACCTAGTGTATAGGCAATCATGGCATTGTTAGCCTTCGCATAAAGCCTAGCTGTCTCTCTTATTTGCTCGGGGTCTAAGCCTGTGATCGAGGACACCTGTTCTGGAGAATAGTCTTTTACTTTCTTTTGAAGCTCCTCTATTCCCGAAGTCGTTCTGGAGATGAAAGATGGATCATACAGCTGCTCTTCGAGAATAACATGGATCATCGCATTCATAAGCGCAACGTCTGTTCCAATTTTTAATTGAAGATGGGTAGTAGCCACTGATACAAGGTCGATTTTCCTAGGATCAATAATAACCAGCTTAAGCCCGTTTTTAGCCGCTTTTCTAATACGATTAGCAATAATAGGATGTGCTGCTGTTGTATTCGATCCAATCAGAAATAAGACATCCGCCTTGTCAAAATCTTCGATTGTATTCGTTGGATTTCCGCTTCCGAGTATAGTTGCCAGACCGGCAACACTTGGTGCGTGTCAGGTACGGTTACAGCCATCGATATTGTTACTACCGATCACCGTCCTGATGAATTTCTGCGTGACATAATTGGTTTCATTCGTTGCCCGAGCACAGGCAAACATAGAAATTGCTTTTGGACCCCAGGTTTGTTTCACATGATTAAGCTTTTGAGTTAGGAATTCCATTGCTTCATCCCAGGAAACTGGCACAAGCTTACCATTCCGTCGCAGCAACGGCTCGTGAAGACGATCCGGGCTGTTTACATAGGGATAGGCGAAAGCTCCCTTAACACATGTCTGCCCCTTATTAACACGACTTTCTTTATCCCCTTTAATGCTTACTATGCGGTTATTTTGGACTTCGAGGATCAATCCACACCCCGTGCCACAATAACCACACGTTGTTTTTATCTCAGTCACGTAAGCTACCTCCTACCCTTAGAGTTAATATGATAAACCCTATCACATCACATAGAAAATGGTTGTTAAGAAAGTCACTATTCGTCATATTTTGTCACTTTTTGGACTACTATCCCCTTGACTCCGGAAGTACCTTATTGAAGGGGATAGTAGTCAAAGTAATATGAGATCACTTAGTCCTACGTTAGTCCCTAATATTTTCCTCCCACCAACCAAAAGCAATCCTTGATTGAACCTGATGTGTACCTGGAGATCGCACAAGTACGATAACCGACCCACCTGGGGGAAGAATAATCAAACCTTGAAAATCATGTCTAGTTAATGTGGTACCTGGCTCTACCCTTCTTATAAAGGAGAAAATACCATCACTAGGCAGTTCGGAGAAACCCTCAGCATATTGTAGTTCAACTCTCGGGTATGTGAGTGGAGAGAGTGACAAATTAGATGGGCTTACATTCTGTGATTTCTGCCCTTTCCCCACTAAAGTACTATTCAACCAAATTTCGGCGGTAAAGGGCTGTCTGGAGAAATTCGAAATCGTATAGACATTCCAGAAAAGTTGAACACCCGAACCAATGGGGTTGATTAAACCACCCCAGGCGTGATTTCCCGAGCTTAGGTTCAATTTTTCAGTTTGCCCAAAAAAGTAATTTCCTTGAAATGCTGCATAAACAGAATAGGGTGTATTAATCACCTCTACTGGTTGTGGATTTTTCCATTTCTTCATTATACTTGTTCCTCCCACCAGGTCAGGACGATTCTGGACTGAGCCACCCCAGAGCCCAAAGGCAATAGAAAGATAGCGAAAGAACCACCAGGAGGAATGATAATACTTCCCTTACTGGAATCACTAATCAAAGTTGTGTTCGGTACAACAATTCGATCGAAGGCGTTGACCCCACCGGATGGTGATCCCAAGGTTTGGCTAACAAATTGTAGACTGACTTTTGGTTTAGGAAGTGGATGTAGAGTAAGATTGGAGGGATGTACATAAGTGGAGATGGTTGGATTTCCAGGAAGTTTGGCGTTTAGCCAGATTTCAGCTAAAAAGGAATATCTAGAAAAATTAGTGACAGTAAATATATCGAAAAAGAGATTTACTTTAGAATCTGATGGATTTACTAAACCTCCCCATGCATGAGAAGTTCCTTCCAAGGTTAACTCTTGTGTCTGGCCAATAAAATATTTTCCTAGAATGGATTGTTGTGTTGGACTGGTGATATCAACCACTTCTAGAGGAACTTTTTGAGTTGGCTTGTTCTTTCGAAATAAGCTAAGCATATCCTTCCTCCCAACGGTTAAGGTACTATAAAATTATAGTAGGATTTTGGAGAAATATGATCGATCCATCACAAACCCTCCAAAATCCAATGATGCGCATCAGGGTGGTATAGCAGCTCTAAATGATTAAGCGGCAGAATATCCTTTCGCATGATCCGATTCGTGTTCGGTGCCATTCCATCTGTATAAAGAACACTATCCACCAAAACTAGCCCATCACTCTCCCCATCCTGTTCCCCTCGAACCCCATGGAAATAGGGCTGATTTCCTGCCAAGACATGAATCTGAATCTGTTCATCCATCGGAGAAGAAAGCAGTTTCTCCATTAAATAACCGCCTTCTCGAATGGCGGTATCAATCCCTCTTGAATGAAGAAACATATTCTGACCACCATAGTACAAGGTTTTCGAACGAAATCCGACAGGTAAACGATCGTCCCAGCGATAAAGCAACTGAGAAGAGCCTGGAAAAGCACCCCCATCAAGGTAAAGACTCCGCCCCGTTGTATCGATATATTTCCCAAAGTACAACATAGAGTCACAAGCAACAGGTGCACTAATCCCCATCTGGATGACAGACCAGTTTGCAGTCGCATGACGGAAAGGAAAATCAAGCCCTCGATTAGGTGTGCCAAGTAGAATGCAGCGGTCTACTTCTCCCTCATATTCAGCATCCCAGCTCCCACATAATCCGGCCAAATAAATCCAAACAGGAATCCCTCCCTTGCTGTGGGCAATGAGGTCGATTTTATCTACTGAAGTAATCTCCATAATCCGCTTAATCCCATTGGCTAACCCAATCGCCTGTTGCCAATTATCCCCATGACTATGAGCATACGTAATTGCAAACACATCTCTTCCTGACGATGATAAGGAGGAGACGATTCCAGCTTGCCCCTCAGGTGACTGACACCAAGCAAGATTTGCATCATGTCCTGCCCCATGTACAAGTAAAACAGGATGATGCGATGGTTTCTTAGCCGCGGATAGATAGTGTAGCAGAATATCTGTAGAAGAAGGTTCAGAGGACCCAAAATGTCGAATGAGCTCCTCATCCTTACGCACAATTTCAGGAATAAATTTCTCCTGTGCTAACAGATCCTGATGGCCTCTTATCCTTTCTGTCCATGTCCAATACTTGCTATCATGAAATCTCTCCATCACCACATAGGGCAAATCACTGTCCGTTAGGTGTGGGACCAACGGGCTTAAGGGGTGATCGAATGGTTCAAGAGTGTGCGTTGGTGAATCCACTGGTTTCCATTCCATGCCTTTCTCTTCCTCCTGTTCTGCATGGCCATGCCACCACTTTTTCAACATACCTCTTATCTTTTTCCAAAAAGACATCATTCCACCCCCCATGAAAGAAAAAAAACAACATCCTCTTACTTATGTGGCGAATATAATTGTTCAATTTCCATAATATTACCATATTCAAGTTTAATGCATCGACCTGCACACTGGGCCACTTCACGATCGTGTGTTACCATGATAATCGTGTGCCCCTCCTGATGTAGCTCTGCAAATAATTTCATCACGATTTTCTCATTAGCTTCATCCAGATTACCCGTTGGCTCATCCGCAAGAATAATTGCCGGATAATTAATAAGGGCTCTAGCGATACAAACACGCTGTTGTTCACCACCGGAAAGCTGGGCAGGAAGGTGATGAATCCTCTCTCCAAGACCTACCCTTTCAAGAGCCGCAATCGCCTCTTTTTCATCATGTATACTATGATAATACTGGGCAATCATCACATTCTCTAAGGCGGTTAGATGTGGAATTAAGTGAAACTGTTGAAAAACCAGCCCGATGGTTTCCCGTCGTAATTCCGTAAGCTGCTTCTTGTTTAGACTGGCTGATTCTCTTCCCTTTATTTTTACAGAACCTGAGGTAGGTTTATCGAGGCAGCCAATGATATTCATTAGTGTGCTTTTACCCGAACCAGAAGGACCCATAATAGCGATCCATTCTCCTTCTTCTATATCGAAGCTAATTTGCTCTAGCACATGAAGATTTCCATATTTTTTGGTTACTTGTTTCATTTCGAGAATGCTCACTGTTTTCCCTCCTAAAGATATGCCCTACTCACCCTTCAAAACAATAGCTGGCTCCACTTCCATCACCCTTCTCATAGGTAAGAAAAAAGCAACTGCCATAACCAGTAAAGAACCTAATAGCGTCCAAGGGATAATCACCGCACGAAAAGCAATTTCTGACTGAAACACGATATGACCAATAAGTTGGGAAAGACAATAAGCGAAGAGCATCCCCATAACACTACCCTGCATGGCAATCATGCCACCCTCTACTAGCAATTCTGCCATCACCCCTTGATCTGTTGCTCCTATTGCTTTCTTCAAGCCGACTTCTTTTCTTCTTTCCATAATGGTACTCACCATAGTCGACGATACCGTTAGAACCGTAGTGATAAAAATGGTGATGGCCACGAAATAAATGAGGCGCCGTATTTTCTCTAATAGCTTTTCTTCTGAATTCACCATCTGTTTTAAGGGTTTGGCTGATAGCTTGCTTACGTCTTGTTGAATCGATTGGGCCGCTTGTTCCAATTCTGATCCTTTAGCTAATGTATTAATGAGAACGACATCTGCATGCTTTGTTCCAGCTAGACCTTCGAGCATTTTCATATTGGCAAAGATTTGATTATCCTCTGCTCCACCTGTTGACACAATACCCTTTACCTTCGCAGCAACTTGCTTTCCTTTGTCATCCAAATGGAGAACCGTATTTATTTTGACATCATATTTTTTTGCTACGGCTCCTCCAACCATGATTTCCTCTACATTCTCCCGATCATGAATCCACTCCCCCTCAACCTTCCAATAAGGGCTGACCTTTATCATTTGATCCATCCACGCCCCTACAAGAACAACAGGCTTACCCTCGAGTGCTACCACCTCATAACGGTTCGGAGATAGACCTACGATGCTTTCTTTTGGTAGATGGCTAGGGATTTGATCGATTGTGGCTAGCTCTATCTTTTCTTGTTTACCTGCCGGATAGATTAATAGATTCGCTCCATACGTACGGAATTCACGCGCCATCTTTTGGCTCATATCATAATAAACATTGACAAGACCCCCGACAACACCAGTTCCTAGAACAATAGCAAGTATCACAACAAGAGATCTTAATTTGCGAAAATATAACGATCGGGCGACAATCAGCCAAAACATGGCCATTTTCTTCATAGTGATCACCTCCACTCTATTCCATTCTATCTTCCTGACAAAGCACGAACAGGTTCTAATTTAATGATGTTTCTAAGTGCTGGATAACTGCCTAGTACGGTGATGAAGACCGATAATAAAAGAATGAAAGGTAACCCAATTAATTTTACAGTGAGGACTGTACCAAAAACCGATTTACCAATGACCAGTGTCAATCCATACCCTATCCCATACCCTAGCAATCCCCCAAGCATCCCACTAATCATTGCCTCACTGATGAATAGAAAGGCTACAGCCTGGTCTGTGGCTCCAATCGCCTTCATTAAGGCGATCTCCTTGATTCGCGTCATCACTTTACTGTTCATTAGACTAGTAATCCCAAGGGCTGAGCTAATGACAGAAGCAATGGAGATAATCAACATCAAAAATTGAATTTTATTTACAATCACACCCTCTGATTGGGTGATTTGACGCATAGGTTTAGCAACCGATCCGAGAATGCTTTCCTCAATTTGATAAGAAATCGCACCGGCAAATGCGGTACAATACCACTGGTCAAAGTCCCGTTCACGAAGCGAAGAAGGATCTGCTGCCGCCCTCTCGGCTAACTCATTTTCAGGTACCGTTAAGGCACTTACTTCTGCTTTAGAGATTTTACCGCTGAGATTCATCATGTTTTGGACAATGGCTAAAGGTGCGTAAATCCCATCGTCTTCAGGCCCCCCTGCATCAATGACACCTGATACAGTGAAGGTTTGTGCGCCCGTTCCATTAGCTGAATCTACTTGAAGAGTCAATGGATCTCCCGGTTTTATGTGTTGACTATTTGCTAGATGGGTACCAACGACAATCTCTAGTGATGAGTCTGACTCATTTGGCCATTTTCCCGTTAGCTTCCACCAGGTTTTCAATTCTGCCATTCCGGTGTGAAAGGAACTGCCATCTGACAGCGTAAGATCCTTGTTAAACCAAGTGCCGACGAGTGGAACCGGGTCTTTAACCTGAGCAATCCTCGCAGTCGTCTCCAAATAAGGAGAAAATCCGAGAATATTATTGGCCCAGAATATTTTTTTCAGCTTTAGAAGATCTTCCTCTTTAAGATAGGCTTGTTCTCCTAGTGGACTTAACTCCACGCCATCCATTTCCACCGGTAAGGTGTCCATTTTTGGTAGAATTTGAATGTTAGCACCATAGGACTTCAACTCTTGATTGACTTTATCCCCAACATCTAAGGCAACATTCAGCATTACCGCAGCTAAGGAAGCACCAAAAGCAACGATCAAGATAACTAGTAATTTTTCCTTTGTGTTTCGTATGAAGGATTTATAAAGAATGATTTTTAGAAACATTGGCCCACCTACTGAAATTTGTTTTGGATTTTTTCCAAGTCAGAAGACGAAATCGTTAGCATTCCCTTATCATTTTCGAAGTGAAGTGGGATCGGGTTACATCCACCTTTAAAGCCGATTGTTGTCATATTCACAACAGATTGGCATTTCTTACATAAAATCTGCCCGTCTTTTTCATAGTAGCCTGCAACACCGCAAATCTCACAAGCATCAAGTGCCACACCAAAGTTTTCTCCCATTTTTCTTACAACCAAGAAGGGTACTTCAATATTGTCTTTTGTCTTAAAGCGATAGACATTTAACTCCTTTTCTTTCAGATCCGCTGTCTGAATATGAATGTGTCCATCCTCTGCTTGTACCTTGGTAGGAGGCTTTGTCTCCAAGGCTTTTGCAGAAATCACTTGTTGACCCAATATCATGGATAGGATCATGAAAGTGGTCAAACTAAGGTTGAAAAGAGAGAGACGAAGATTTCTTTTATACGCTACATTTTTCCGGTATAGAGCTGGATTAGTTGAATGTTCATTGTTTCTTTGTATCTCATGCAGAGCCTTCACGATGACCGAAATGATAAAAAGAGATAGAAGCGCCACTAGGATGTAGAAAAATAAGTTCTTATTGTTTACAAATGGGGTTAACAGATGAAAGATCAACATAGAAAGCGGGATGATTCGTAACCCAATCATTAATTGAAGCCAATCTACCAATTCATGAACCAATAACGATAAAACATAAATGCCTAAGAATAAACGAAGCTGGTTACTATATAATTTGCTGCCCACCCCTTGAAGAGCTTGCCATAAGATGATGAGAAGGATTGTGCCGATCAAAAGTGCTGAACATTTCAACATCCATTCAGTTGAGAAACCATTATCTAAAACGAGTTTTGGGATGATCGTTGATAAGATTTGCTCCCCATGATTCATCATGTAGGAGTAGCAAAAGAAAAACAGGAGGATCTGGTTTCTATTTCCTTGTTTGATGTTTCGGATCAAGCTTGATCCTAGTAATATGACCATGGCAAGTAAGGAACCTTTTTCCCAAACATCAACAAATTCCAAACGCACCCAAAGCTTGTTTATCAAGAATAGGCAAATACTACTCAGCACCCCGAGGCTAATCCCTAAAATCATAGATTTACTGTATTTTCCTTGATGCTGTTTAGCTATATATATTTGCAATAACAGAGTCCCAAAAAGAGGCTCTATACCGATCCTTAGAATAGATGCTAGTGTTTCGAGCATAGTCTTATAATCCCCCTAAGAAAATCCGGGTGATAGGACTCCCTATTACCCGGTTTCTATTTATTTTTTAGGTAGATACGGCAATTCCCACTCTACTTCAATCGGTTTCGTCCAGAACTTCCCTTCAACCCCACTGCCCTTATCTACATGGAGAAGATAGTTTTGTTTCTCAGGAGAATCAATACTCATCGTCACCTTATACTTACCTGCCCCCGGCATTTTCAAATTCGCACCATAGTGGGGTCCATCCTGTGCATTCATTGGCATTAATGTACCTGCGAGCTCTTTTCCATTTTCAAGATTCTTCACCTTATAATTAACGGTCAGATAAGGCACCCATTCCCCAGCACCAAATCCAACTTTGTTCTCTTTCGTTGCTTTAATATCTGCTTCCAAGTGAATATCTGCATCAGACGCCTTGATTCCTGCTTTTTCTTCAGGGAACATATCTGCTGCCTCGAAGTAAACTGCAGAAATCTCCATCCCTTCTGCTTCTTTAGAATCCCCAATCGGAATTTCTTGAACCGCCTTATGGTCTTGATGTGCAGAGTCCGTATGATTATTCGTAGTAGCTTGCGAGGATTCTGGTTTAGCGGAAGTTGATTTCTCTGTGGAACCACATCCACTTAAAGCAAGTACTGAGCTAGCTAATAAAGATAGAACCATTAATTTTTTCATTGTTATCTATTCCCCTTATTAAATAGTTTTTGTTGATTGTTTTTTTTGTTTAAATAAATGAAAACCTGCACATACAGCAAGAAGAAGTAAGACGGATTGAAGGGCAATTCCCTCCCATGTAGGATAAATTCCTAGCAAGCTAATCGATGGCCATCCATCAATTTGCGATTGACTGAAGAATCCACCTGCTTGCAATTCCTTGGTCCCCTCTCCCGCAAAGATGAAAGCTAGTAGGTAAAGCAAGCACCCCGAGATGAGGAAAAACGGCTTAAGTGGCAATCTAGTACTTGTAAATCGAATCGAGTAGAAAAGAATAATCAGCAAGATGGAACCCGCAGCCATTCCAAGCCAAATCTCCTGACCCCCACCCTGTGTTTCATTGAATAATGCTTGGTAGAAAAGAACAGTCTCTGCTCCTTCACGATATACGGCAAGAAATACAGCCAACCAAAGGGTTAATCTCTTTCCATTCGATAATGAATCTTGGACCTTCCCTTCGATATAATTTTTCCATCGTTTCGTATCCACCTTGCTAAACATCCAATAACTCATGGAGAACAAAAGTACTGTTGCAATGATCATAATCAAGCCTTCCATGAATTCTTGCGCCTTCCCGTTCCCCTGTAGGATGGAATGAAAGAGGTAGGCGGTTGCTAAACTTGCCACAATCGCTACGAATATACTCTGGTAGACTTCCTTTATTCGATGGCCATTACCGGATTTCACCAAGTAAGCCACAATCGCTGCAATTACCAGGATTGCTTCTATCCCCTCACGGACAATGATCAAGAAGGAATAGATTCCCTTGCCCATCCCCCCTTGGTTTTCTCCTTGTAAGGTCTTAGCATCTTGCTTAATCATCTGGGATAACCCAGCAACTGCCTGGCGAATATCTGCAGGGTCTTCTCCCTTTGCGATCTTTTTCTTTAGGGAGCTAAACTCAAATTCAATTTCCGCCGCCCTCTTCGCAGAAATATTAAGCCGAATGGCTTGCTCCATCCGTTCACTTTCGAAGGGCCCGAAATAAGCCTGATTTAAGAACTCTTTCGCCCCTTCCTTATTCCCTTTCTCATAGGCCCCAACCGCCTTTTGGAACAAGCTATCGATTTGTGAAGCCACCCGGCTCCATGATTCATCAGCGGAAACACTTGAAGTTAAAAAGCAAATCATCAATACAAAAAGAACGGAAGCCTTTTTCCACAAGTTCTATCCTCCCCCTAACTACTTATCTTGTTATAATATTGATAATCATTATCATTAATGGTGAAATAAAAATTCCACTTGGAAGGTGGATTTGAAACAACATAACGCCTTTATATATGAGAATGATTATCAATATTGTTTACGGTGATTATTATCTATAATTACCAATGAGTTGTCAATAGCTTTTTCCAAAAATAAAACCACCGATAAGTTATCGATGGTTTTTATCTTCTCTATCGTTTTAATTGATAAAGAAGAATTAATTTACGAAGATAAGCAAATTTAACGGGATTGATATATTCAATAGAGACTCCATATCGAATTTTTGTACCCGATGATGTTTGATTTCTTATCTTAACTTTTGCCGAAACTGGCATCACTTCCGAACGAAAGAATACCGTATAAATATCATTTGTTGTTAAAGAAAATTCGGTTGAAAAACACAGCCCATGTAGACTAACATCATGGAATTCAACGTCTATTTTATGTAATTCACTTTCATCAAGCTCACCTTTAATAAATTGAACCTGTCCTTCCATGGAAATAGGGATACGAATCTCTGTACGACGGTTGGTAAGAGGAAGTTCACCGCTATCTACTGGTACAAATAGAAACAGATTTGTTTGTGTTTTTTTCAGAACATGCGTATTAAACTCTTGTCCCTCGAACTCAATAACAAGCTGATCCTTAATATTATATTGAGTAGTATTTCGAATGATAATCTCCATCATTTCTCCCTCAAGACGATGGAGTACGCCCCATTCCACTCCCCCATTTCGAATAATCTTCATCGTACTCATCGATTATTCCTCCTCTCTGCATTTCCATTGTATATCTATCCTTAATTCTTTTTCCGTTCTAAACCTTAAATCGTTGAATTTCAGCACGAAGCCTTAAAGAAATTTCGGATAATTGAGAGGCACCGTTTGCAACCTCCTTTATCGATTCAAACTGACCTTCGATTGACGCTGCTACCTCCTGCGCACCAGCTGCTGATTGTTGCGTAATCGCAGAAATCTCTTGAATAGCAGTTAAAGCATCATTAGCATTTTGACTTAAATTAGCTAGATTTCCCTGCAGGTCTTGAGTATCTTGTTCGGTTTCTTCTACCTTACGAACAACATCAACAAGTAATTTCCCACCTTGGTCAATCACATTTACCTGATTTTCAACGGCTTTAAGATTGCTCTCCATAGTCTGAACCGTTTGCACTGTTTCTTCCTGGATATCCATGATTAAACTTGTAATCTGTTTGGCAGATTCACTAGATTGCTCAGCAAGTTTACGAACTTCCTCTGCAACAATGGCAAAGCCTCGCCCTTGCTCTCCAGCTCTTGCAGCTTCGATGGCAGCATTTAAAGCCAGTAAATTAGTTTGATTTGCAATTTCTTGGATTGAGGTAATAATTCCACCAATTTCCTCTGATCTCTTTCCTAATTTCTGTATCGATTCGGTCGCAAAGGATACTGTATTCGTTATCAGATCTAGGTGACTAATGGCTTCATTAATGACTTGTTCCCCTCGACGGGCAAGATCTGTGGATGCCGTAGCATGGGCTAAGGTGTTGTGCACACCTTGATTACCTTGTTTCACCTGTTCTAACGTATCCTCCATTTTTTTTAGAATGACACCAGACTGATCAGCCTGTTTGGATACACCACTTGCAATCTCATTACTTGCCGAAAAAATTTGATTCGAAGTCTCCTCCGCTTTTCTAGCTGCAACGGATAGCCCCTCACTGCTGATGGTTAATTCTGTCGAAAGATGATTCATTTCCCCCACTAGTGCTAGTAAATATACTCTCATTTGGTCGAATGTATGGATTAATCTCCCTACCTCATCCTGTGAATGGGCAACCATGGAATGGTTTAAATTTCCATTTGCAATTTGAGTAGATCCAAAGACAAGATGATCTATTGGAGTAACGATCCATCTTTTTATTAAGTAGCCAGAACCCATTAATAGAAGGAATACAAGCAAAACAGTAAGATAAAAAAGATAGCTCGTTCCCTTTGTTTCAGCACCCATTAAAGAAGCAGGTTTCAAGGTAACAAGGGTCCACTGACCTTGATCCCCAATTTCAAGAGGCTGATAAACAGCAAAATATTTTTTACTATCCAGTGTTATTTCCATGCTTCCTTTTTTCACTTTCTGGATGGTATTCCACCATGCCGAAGATCCACCTGCTTGAAGAGTAGGTAATTTTGCCTTCTTCTGAAAATCTTCTACTGCTTCCTCAGAACCATTTGCAGGTGCAGCACCTGATTGTATAATAGACTGAGCCTGTTGTTCATCACTGTGGGCTACTAGTTCCCCCTGTGCATCCAACAAAAATGATTGAGTATTTTGGGCTATATTCTGCTGCAAGCTTTTTGATAAAGAAGCAAGATTCACCTCATAGTGTACCAATCCAACCTTCTTCCCTTGATAAGGACCTGGTTGATGAACAACGATGGGAGTTAAGTTAGCGATTACCCATCTTCGGCTATCTGCAGATACATAGGGATTGGCTGTCTGATAAACCTCTCCCTCCAGCTTTCCGATCGCAGGTTCGTAGAATGGTTGATCCTGTTCTGATAAGGATAATTCCTCCGGCCTTGCTACATTGTCTAAATAAACGCGATTTACCTCAGCACCATGGTTTGTGTCATCTAGAAAACAAGCTTCATCTGTATCCGGGATATATTTGCGAACATATTTGAAGGCATTCACTTGTTCTTGTTTCCAATATTCCTTTCGTTCTGGCTCTGTATAGTATCTTTCCCATGCTGGATTACTAGCTAGTAATAAAACGGTTTGTCTCATTTTGGCTAATTCAGCCTCAATCCCATTCTTCATTTGGGTATTAGAATTCATGAGGGATTGAACTTCCCCCTCACGAATTTGCTGTTGATTTACAAAGTATAATGCCGTAATGGGTACTAAACATAAAATCAAAGAAATAAGTAGTAGTTTATTCTTGATACTTATTCGTCGAAACATCCCTTTCACTTCCCCTTTTTTACTAACGATCATCCCTTCGTTGAGTTATCTCAGATGCTGATCTATTCACCCTAAAACATTCTTCCTTTCTTTTCTATTATAAAGTGAAAAGGATTTTCATTAATAATGAATATTTTTTGAATTTATTGGAGACCGGCACTGAGTGCCTCTCTTCCTATACCCCTATATAAAAATAAGGCTAAGGAGGATTGACATCCTGCTTAGCCTTATTCCTAATTCAAATTAATTCAAATTAATCCAAACACTCTTCACTTCTGTGTAATTGTCTAGTGCATAGCTACCCATTTCTCGCCCATTACCACTTTGCTTATAACCACCAAATGGAGAGGCTGCATCAAATGCATTATAGCAGTTCACCCATACTGTTCCAGCTTTCAGTTCGCTAGCAATATAATGAGCTTTCTTCAAATCCTGTGTCCACAAACCAGCTGCTAGCCCATATTCTGAGTTATTGGCACGACGAATGACATCATCTATATCGTCAAATGGCATAGCTGCTACTACTGGTCCAAATATCTCTTCTTTAGCAATCGTCATTTCATCATTAACGTTAGCAAAGATTGTTGGTGCAACGAAATATCCATCTCCGAAGCCATAGGAGCCCCCGGCTACTACTTCAGCACCTTCTGCCTTCCCCTTTTCAATATAACTGCTCACCGTTTCTAATTGATCTTGAGAAACTAATGGACCCATTTCAGTAGTTGGATTAATCCCTGCCCCTTGCTTAATTTTTGCAGCTAGGGAAGCTAAATCCGCTACCACATTATCGTAGGATTTCTTTTGGATATATAGGCGAGATCCTGCACAGCATACTTGCCCTTGGTTAAACATAATTCCCATTAGTGCACCTGGAATCGCCTGGCTCATATCTGCATCTGGTAAAATAATATTAGGGGATTTTCCACCTAACTCCAGAGAAACCTTCTTAATCGTTCCTGCTGCCTGTCTCATAATGGTTCTACCTACTGAAGTTGATCCTGTAAAAGCAATTTTGTCTACGTCTGGGTGTTCAACAAGAGCTGAACCTGCAGCACGTCCAGCACCTGGTACCACATTAAGTACACCAGCTGGAATCCCTGCTTCTAAAGCTAATTGGCCAATATATAGGGATGTTAGCGGTGTTTGGGATGCTGGTTTTAACACAATGGTACATCCCATAGCAAGTGCTGCCCCTAACTTCCAAGCAGCCATGAGAAGTGGGAAATTCCAAGGAATGATTTGGCCTACGACTCCAATAGGCTCATGACGTGTATAGTTAAAGAAGTTTCCAGCAACAGGAATAGTTTGTCCAACCACCTTCGTTGCCCAGCCTGCGTAGTAACGAATGTGATCAATCGCAAGAGGAACGTCTGCGTTGCTGGTTTCACGGACTGGCTTTCCATTATCTAATGATTCTAATTGTGCAAGCTCTTCCTGATGTGCTTCCATCAAATCGGCTAATTTATACATTAGGCGTCCACGTTCAGAAGCACTCATTCTTTTCCAAGGACCATTTTCAAAAGCTTCTCTTGCTGCCTTAACAGCCTTATCCATGTCCTCTGCTCCACCTTGACTAACAACGGCTAACACTTTCTTGTTGGATGGATCAAGGGTTTCGAAGGTTTGCCCAGAGACGGCTTCTACCAATTCCCCATTAATCAAAAGCTTCTTAGTACCCTTTAGAAATTCTACTACTCTTGGATTAACACGTACGGTCTGTTCCATTTGAATGCCTCCATTTTCGATTTATATTTTGGACTTACTTTATGCTGAATCTAGAATGCTGCACCAGAAGGATTCTTACACCCTTTTTCTATAGCAAGAGTCGTGCCAATATTCAAAAATGAAAGCCCTCTCAATAAATTCAATTGTAACTTGGTCAAATTTCGATTAAAATTGAGACATGTCATCCAACTTGTCCTATTACGTGACATATAAGTGTTAAATTTTGGGACAGTTGCTCAATGACAAAAAAACCTTTTTGCAATCAATGTAAAAAAACACACTAATTTCTGAATTTTTTGCTATAATATTAATATCTAGTCAATACGGACAAAGAGGTGATGTTTTTTGCCCTTACATCTTGATGCATCTAGTGGTAACGGCTCAAGTATCATCGATCAATCATGGAAGCGTTGTCAATCGAAAGGGATTGATCCTACCCGATTAGATAAGGATCATAGGATTGGTGAATATGAACTGACAGCTTACTATGACAAGTATGCAGAACTACTTTATTATTCTAACCCCATTTTGGAAGAAGTGTTTCACAGCTGCAAGGGAACTGAATTTCTTCTATTGGTAGCTGCACCAGAGGGCTATATTATCGATACACTTGGTGATCCACTCTTTTTACGACATACGGATAATGTTGCCTTGCAGAAGGGAGCTAACTGGCTAGAAGACTCAAAAGGAACCAATGCCATTGGCACAGCCATTGTAGAACAGGTACCTGTGATCGTACATGGGAGCCAACATTATTGTCACGATAATCATTTTCTAACCTGTGCCGCAGCCCCTATCGTCCATCCCGATGGCCAACTACTGGGTATCCTAAATTTAAGCTATCACCAGAAGAACTATCACCCTTTTACCTTAGGCTTAGTGAAGCGAGCAGCACATAGTATTGAACAAGCATTATTACTAGCCAATGCGCATAAACAAACAAAGAAATTAACAGAAGACCTTGCTTTTATTTACGATCACCACCCTTCTTCTTTAATTACGATTAATAAAGAGGGAAGAATCACGCGAATTAATCTTGCTGCTTCCCGTTCTATTGGATGTTCGGAGGAAACAGCTGTTGGTGAACCTATCACCAACATTATTTCAGGACTTGACCCACTAACAGTATTAGGATCTCAGGGACAGAAAATACCATTTAAAAATCAGATATTTACTACCCATATTCTGAAAGGGGATCATGCAGAGCCATCCACTGTTATTCTTCGCGGAGAACTAGAGAAGCAAGGAAACGGCCTTACCAATCGCTATCAATTTTCAGATATTATTGGTGACGACCCGCGAGTCAATGAAACGATATCAGTTGCCAAAAGGGTAGCACTCGTTGACATTAACCTATTTATCTCTGGAGAAAGCGGAACAGGAAAGGAGCTTTTTGCACAGTCTATCCATGGAGCCAGTTTAAGAAGCAATAAGCCCTTCATCGCCATAAACTGTAGTGCAATCCCTGAAAGCTTGTTAGAAAGTGAACTATTCGGTTATGAGAAGGGTGCCTTCACAGGAGCTAAAAGCGGTGGACAAGCAGGTAAATTCGAGGCCGCTGATGGAGGAACACTTTTCCTCGACGAAATTGGAGACATGCCCCTAGCAGCACAAGCTACATTGCTTCGAGTACTGCAAGAGAAGTGTGTCACCCGTATCGGTGGTATAACCCCTCGTGCGATTGATGTACGGATTATCGCTGCTACTCACAAGGATTTGCAAAAGGAAATTGAAGCTGGACGTTTTCGAGCAGACTTATACTATCGTTTGAACGGGTTTACCCTTAAGCTTCCTTCACTTTGTGAGCGTTCAGACTTGCTTTTATTAGCTGAGTATATTTTGAGCCGGATCCCATTTCAGAAAGAAAAAGCCGGACTCACGGAAGATGCCAAATCATTTATTAAACAGTATTCATGGCCTGGAAATTTCCGTCAGCTGCAAAACACCCTTCACCAAGCTGCATTTCTAGCTAATCATCATCCGATTACGAAATCATTGCTCCTTTCCCTCTGTCCCACTGATCTTACAATGATCACTGAAAAAGAGGACAGACCGAAGGATGAACCAATGAGCCTTCAGGATCATGAAATAACCGCGATTAAGCAGGCTTTGGAACAAACGAAAGGAAATATTAGCCAAGCTGCAAAGAAATTAAATATAAGCCGCAATACCCTTTATCGAAAATTAAAAGATTATCAAATTACACCATAATATCAAGGCCCATCTTAGGGTCTTGATTTTTTTTAAAAAAAAGAGCCATCATCTACGCAGATGATGGCAAAAAATAGGGTTGGAGATCACGATACAGATGACGTGATAGGAGACATCCACTAATAATACTTAGCAATATTCGTGCCAAGTAAATATTTTTACTGTTTAAGCACAATTATTCATTGAATTATTATACAATACTGTTATTATTTTATTTTTATTGCTAAAATATGAAAATCATTCATTTGCGTAACGTGCGAAAGAGGTGAAAGTGAATATGAAACGGGGAATACTACTGCTTATCCTTGCTACCTTACTGTGGGGTGGCAATTATATTTGTGGGAGATACTTGGGGCCTGCCTTACCAGCTACTTTGTTGAACACCATCCGATGGGCTATATCTACGATCATTTTGGCCGGATTACTTGCTTTGAGAAACAAGAATATCCCTATCCTTACACATTGGAAGGAATTATCCATCCTAGGCTTCTTAGGTGTATTTGGCTTTTCAACATTAAATTATTTAGGATTAAGAAACATTGATGCATCCCAAGCTGGCATGATCTCAGCTGGCATTCCTATCGCCATCTTGATGTTTTCTCCTTTTGTATTAAAAGAAACCATCACCTGGAGGGCCTGGGCCGGTGCCGGTGTATCTATTCTAGGTGTCATTCTATTATTTCAAGGTAAACACACGACGGTCTCGAATGTCTCTCTTATCGGAGATCTTGAGATAATCCTATCCTGCTTCGTGTGGGGGCTTTATACCGTTCTTGGGAAACGATATGGGAAACAGATCGATCCACTCACCATGACAGCCGGGGCTGCCTTCTACGGTACATTATTTAGTGCGATAAGCTGTATTGGAACGGTTAAACCCGAACTCATTCATATGACCACTTTGGCTTGGCTTTGCATTGTTTATGTTAGCACCCTTGCTTCCGTAGTAGCCTATTTATCCTGGAATGCTGGGGTGAAAATTGTTGGGGCGGGTAAAGCTGCTCCCTACATTAACTTACTCCCCGTCTGGACGGTTGTATTTGGGGTAATCTTATTACATGAACAAATTTCTGCGATTTCACTAGCAGGAGGAACGATTACCATTCTAGGTGCTATTCTGGCAACTATCCAACCTAGATTCGTACGAAAGTGAAAAATAAAAGGCAAACCTTAAGTCACCTATAGGCTTGCCTTCTGATTTTTGAAATTATTATTCATAAATGAATGGCTATTTATTATTTTAATGACGAAGGTGCAGTAATCGTTTCAGGCGAAGTTAATTTATCATAGAACTCTGTAAAATGGTCACGATCTTCACTAGCTCTATGAGCCATCGCTGTGCGTGGATGTTCATTCAGAATTCCTGAGATCATATAAGGAATGATATATCCCCACTCCCAAGTCTCACGCATTTGTACCATATACTTTTCGATTAGATTTAGAACAGGCTTTAATTCATAGCGAGGGTTCTTCAGATAACCAACAAGCAGCTCTGTATTACAATTTCCTGCAGCTCTACCCATCCCATAAACGGATGAATCAAGGAATGTGACGCCATTTTGAACCCCTACTAACGTATTCGCAAAGGCAAGCTGCATATTATTATGCGCATGAATACCAAGTTGCTTATTAGGAAGATGTGTTTTAAACTTCTTCACTAAATGCTCTGTATTCTTAGGATCTAGACTTCCGTAAGAATCTACCACATACACCACATCAACTGGGCTCTTACTCACTTCTTCGAAAGCATCAATCAACTCTTGCTCGTGAACATGGGATAGCGCCATAATGTTAAGTGAGGTTTCGTATCCCATATGGTGAAACTTATTAACTAATTCTAATCCTTTATCTACATCGCGAATATAGCAAGCGATCCGAATCATATCTAATACACTTTGATCGCGGGATAAAATATCATTCTCATCCACACGACCGATATCACATAAAGCGGATAGCTTCGTATATTTCTTTTCAGGGAAGATTTCTTTAAGAAATAGATCATCTAGGAAACGCCAATGATTGTTCTCTGTTGCATTCAACAGCTTAGCTGAATTTTTATATCCAATTTCCATATATTCTACACCGGATGCACTTAGGCCGTCATACATCGCGCGAACAAAGTCTACACTAAATTCCCAATTATTAACTAACCCACCATCTCGAATGGTACAATCCAATATTTTACAACGATCCATAACACTCCCAACCTCCGATCACTTTTATACTTTATAGCTTACAAGCTTTTAAGTATTAAAGCAACTACTTTCTCTATCTTTTGATAATTATTTTACCCATGTTTCCCTATCAAATCCTCCTTGATTAATAAGAAGACCATATATCAAAAAAACTTCTATTTCCTACTAACACCCTAATTGTCCATATAGGGAAGAGTAATAGTAAAGGTCGTCCCCTGTTCAATTTCACTTTGAATATGAATTTGCCCTTGATGCTGCTCAATGATATTATAGCTAATCATCATACCTAATCCAGTTCCATTTTCCTTCGTGGTATAAAAAGGCTTACCGATTAGGGTGAGCTTGTCTTTTGGAATTCCACAACCTTGGTCAACGACTTGGATAACAATTTTATCATTTTCTCGTTTTGTTATAAGATGGACATAGCCACCATCCTGCATAGCTTCGAGGGAATTTTTAATGAGATTGATAAAAACCTGCTTTAAGCTATTTTCATCACACCATATCCATAGATCTTGGTCATCAAAGCTTGAGATGATCTCAATATTATGAATAATAGCCTG
>DATFAS010000066.1:0-16332 GCA_035254305.1 Bacillota bacterium | reverse complement strand
GCATAAGAACGAAACACCGCCATAGGTTTGAGTCCTAACGCTTCCGCCTTTTCTCTCGACATGACAACCACCGCTGCTGCCCCGTCGCTTGTTTGGGATGAATTCCCTGCCGTCACACTCCCCTGAATGTGGAAAGCAGGCTTTAGTTTCGCTAGTGTTTCTACATTTGTACCCGGACGAACCCCTTCATCCTGATTAAAAGTAAAGACTTCCTCTACTCTTTTCCCTTCCTTATTAACACATCGATTTATCACCTGCACAGGTACAATCTCTTCCTTGAATTTCCCTTCTGCTATCGCTTGTGCTGCCTGGGCATGGCTTCTGGCGGCAAATTCATCCTGCATTTGACGCGTAATGCCATATCTTCTCGCCACTTGCTCTGCTGTGTGCCCCATAGAGCAATAAATTTCAGGTACATGTTCAACAAGATAAGGGTTTGGAAGTGGCCTGTAACCAGCCATAGGGACATGGCTCATACTCTCTACCCCTCCAGCAACGATCACCTCTGCGAAACCCGCCATAATCCGTTCTGCCGCAAGGGCAATGGACTCTAAGCCCGATGAACAGAACCGATTAATAACAAATCCAGGTACCGAATAAGGTAATCCAGCCCGACAAGCAACCATTCTACCTAAGTTCAGTCCCTGCTCACCTTCGGGCATAGCGCAACCAATAATGACATCCTCAATCTCGTGGGGGTCAAGCCCAGGTGAACGGTTGATGCATTCTCTTACAACAATCCCTCCTAAATCCTCCGGTCGAACACTGCGAAGCGATCCTTTCCCTGACTTACCGACTGCCGTCCTCACTCCAGATACGATCACTGCCTCTCGCAAACAAACCCCTCCTCTATAAGGAAACGATGGAATAGAAGATGCCTTGGACTAGTTCCGTAATGGTTTTCCTTTAAGCAGCATGTGCTGCATTCTTTGTTGAGTCTTCGGCTCTCCACATAGGCTTAAGAATGCCTCTCGTTCCAAATCAAGCAAATACTGCTCTGTTACATAGGTATTTGCGGCAATGTCTCCACCGGAAAGAACATAGGCCAATTTCTCTGCAATTATTTCATCGTGTTCACTAATGTAGCCACTGCATTTCATTTGATAGATTCCTAGCTTCATAACAGCGAGTCCTGGTTCTCCAACCACACGGATCTTCTGTGGACAATTGGGTTGATACCCAGCATCAGCTAGCGATAGAACGAACTGCTTGGCATCATAGAGTAAATCACTCTGACGGATGGTGAACCGGTCTTTGTTCGTTAGGTACCCGAGAGATTTTGCCTCCTTCGCACTTGTCGATACCTTCGCCATGGCAATGGTCTCGAAGGTTCGGTTAACGAACGGCTGCAAATCTATTTTTCCATCCACATCTACTGACCCTGTATGGCGGAGTAACAATTCCTTATTCCCTCCACCACCTGGAATAAGCCCAACCCCAACCTCTACCAATCCCATATAGGTTTCTGCTGAAGCGTGAATCTGTGTAGCTGACAGACACACTTCTGCTCCACCACCAAGCGTCATCCCATAGGGCGCAGCTACAACCGGCTTCTCTGAATATTTCAAGATCATCGTCATCTCTTGAAAGGCCTTGACCATCTGCTCGATTTCGAACCAATTCTCATCCTGTGCTTCCATGAGAAGCATCATGAGATTCGCCCCGACACAGAAGTTTTTGGCCTGATTTCCAATGACAAGCCCTCGGTAATTTTGAGAAACCTCTTCAACCGATCGCCGCACCATTCGGATAATATCCGTTCCAATCGCCTGATGTGGAGAGTGAAATTCAAGACAAGCCACATCATCTCCGATTTCTTTAAGGGATGCCCCACTGTTCTTGAAGATCGTTTTACATGTGGAGAGATCTATCATTTGCTCACGTTGCCGAATGACTGCCTGATCCCCCTGAATCGTGAAGTAGAGGGTGTGATTCTTTTCTTTGCTATAGAAGGAATGCCGACCTTCCCGTAACATGTCCTTTACCCAACCGGGGATTTCATCCCCTTCTTCTGTCATCTGTAATACCGAACGTTCTACACCGATGGCATCCCATATTTCAAAGGGTCCCATCTCCCAATTAAAGCCCCATTTCATGGCTTGGTCGATCGAACCAATATCATCTGCAATCTCAGGAATTTTGTTAGCGGAATAGAGGAGAATTTTTTTTGTGATGTTCCAGGCAAATAATCCTGCTTGGTCCTTTGCATAGAGGAGGGTACGAAGTTTTTCTTTTAACGAATTAGCAGCCTTGGCAGTCTCTAGTGAGTTCCATTTGGTTTTTATTTGGGGTCGGTATTGAAGCGTATGAATATCTAGGGCTAGTATCTCTGATCCTTTCTCAGTCTTCATCTTGCGGTAGAAACCACAGCCTGTTTTATCCCCTAGCATTCGGTTTTGTACCATAAGTTCTAGGAAGGATGGGATCTCGAAGGTTGATCTCTCTGAACCAGCAGGTAAATGGTTATATACATTTCTAGCTACATTCACAAATGTATCGAGCCCCACTAGATCGAGTGTACGAAATGTCGCACTCTTCGGCCGTCCCAGTGCTAGGCCGGTTAACTGATCCACTGCTTCCACGGTCAAATTCTGTTTCACCATTTCTTCTAATGTAACCATTAAGCCATAGGTGCCAATTCGATTGGCAATGAAGTTGGGGGTATCCTTCGCCTGAACAACCCCTTTACCGAGTCTTCTTTCACTGAATTCACGCATAAAAGAAAGGATTGCCGGATCCGTGTCCGGGTGAGGAATCATCTCTAACAGCATCATATACCGTGGAGGATTGAAGAAATGGGTCCCAAGAAAATGCCTTTTGAAGAGATCTGAGCAATTTTCTACCATAGCACGAATGGATACCCCCGAGGTATTGGAGCTAACAATCGTGCCCGGTTTCCAGAAGGCTTCTAGTCTATGCAATAGTTCTTGCTTCACCTGTAGATTCTCAACGACCACCTCAATCACCCAATCCACTTCGGATACAAAATACAGATGGTCCGCTATATTGCCAACCGTGATGAGTTCGATATCCTCTTTACTATACAATGGGCTTGGCTTAGCCTTAAGTAATTGATCCTTCGCGGCCATTGCTAATCGATTACGGAATGCAGAGCTTTCCTCTGTTAGACCTAAGAGTCGGTCTTCTTCACGAAATGGTGGGATGATATCGAGTAAAATAGTAGGGATTCCCACGTTAGCTAGATGTGCTGCTATACTTGAACCCATAACCCCAGATCCTATGACTGCCACCTTACGAATTTTTGGCATAACAATCCTCCTTTTCTATCTGAAGAGTACGGATTAATCGGTGATCTTTTTGGAAGGTTCAACCACAACACACGAATCAATCATGATATCCAAACAGGAGGGCATCATCGAAAAAGACTCCCTTGAACATTTTATCGTCCTTGTTCTATTGATATGCCCTCGTTTGACTTTCAATCAATGTTCATTGGCAAAATAATTTTTCAAGATGGTAATCATATCCTCAGTCAGTGGTTCGCTTTTCTGTGTGGTTAAATTTACTCGGACGAGCACATCCTCTCCCTCAGCAATGAACTCCTCAGTAGACTGATCAATCATTCTGTGCTTTAGCTTCACACTAGAACGCCCGATATGGCTTACCGTTGTCATAACCATCAGACTCTGGTGTAAATATGCTTGTTTGCGAAAATCACAATGAGCAGAAGCTAAGACAAAGGACCACCCCTCCAAATTCTTTTCAATTTGACTATCGATAAAAAATTCCACTCTCGCCTGTTCAAAATAGATAAAGTAGCTCACATTGTTGATATGCCCTAAGGCATCTGTCTCACAAAATCTTGGTCGAATGGTTGTTGTATGGATCATTTCAATTCACCACTTTGTCCTGTTATTCTGCAGCCCATTAGAATCTGAATGACTGTTCAGTTTAATCTTATCTTACCTTTTTATACCATTTAGCTCAAGAAAAACGAGCTAATTCCAGCGAGGTTTCAACGAATTTGTTTCTAGAGTATAAACCAAGCTTCAAAAGCCTTGAAGCATCTTCCATTGGATGGACTCTTCCAGATTCATTAACACCTTTTCCCGAGAATTAGGTTCAATCATCCATGGCACTACACCAAGGATTGGGATTCTACTATAGGCTTCAATCATCAATCGATTGTTTTGTTCGACTACCCCACCTTGGTATCCAGATATGATTACTCCCGCTACCTGTAAGCCATGCTGTTTAGCATATTCCACAGTTAATAGCGTATGATTAACCGTACCAAGATGAGGTCTAGCTACAATAATCAACGGAAGGGCAAACATCCTCGCTGCATCCACGACCAACCCATCCTCAACATAAGGAACAGCAAGTCCTCCCGCTCCTTCTATGATGAGAAATGAATGCTTTTCTTTCATTCTTAGATACTCTCGTTGCAAATCCTTCAAGGTTACCGTCTTGTTGGCTCTTCTTAATGCAAGCACAGGAGCAAGCGGTTCCTCGATTGCATAGGGACAAATATCCTCCAATAGGTCCTCTACTCCTGATAGATCCCTTAATCGCGCTGCATCCCCATCAGCATGATGAGCAAGATGCCCGCTTTGAACCGGCTTATATACCCCAGCATCATATCCCTGCTTTCGCAAAACACCCGCTATCCCTCCAGCTATAACCGTTTTACCCACATTCGTATCCGTAGCGGTAATAAAAAAGCCCTTCATTTACTCTCCTCTTTTCACTTAACCTCTTGAATAGATTGATATAAAATATCCAGCATCGAATCTAGCTCCTCTATGGTTGCAGCTAGCGGTGGCATGAAGACAACCACATCTCCTAGCGGGCGGATGAGCATACCTAACTCCCTTGCCCGTCGGCTGACTCGAACACCCATCCGTTCATTGGTAGCAAAAGGCTGCTTTGTATCACGATCTGCAACAAGCTCAATTCCGATCATAAATCCCTTTTGGCGAATATCTCCCACATGGTTTAATTGGGAGAATGCTAGTAAACGTTCAGCAATATAGTGAGATTTATGATGGACTTCATTTACAAGATTCTTTTTTTCCATTAGATCAAGATTTGCAATAGCCACTGCACACCCCAATTGGTTTCCCGTATAGCTATGTCCGTGGTAGAATGTCTTCTGCTCTTCATACTCCCCAAGAAAAGCATCATAAATCTCATCTGTCGTCACCGTAACAGCCACGGGTAGATAGCCTCCTGTAAGACCTTTACCCGCTGTCAGTATATCTGGGGTAACCTGCTCATGATGGCAAGCAAATAGACAGCCTGTCCGCCCAAATCCAGTTGCGACTTCATCTGCGATCATTAATACATCATATTTGGAACAAAGCTCCCGTACACCCCGTAGATACCCCTCCGGCATGACGATAATCCCACTGGCACCTTGAACGATCGGTTCAACGATCAGTGCTGCTACCTCTCGGTGATGTTCCTGAAGTTTTTTCTCCAGCGCAGCTAAGTAAAATGCTGTTTGCTCACTCTCATCTCCTGTAATGGGAGAACGATATGTATAGGGATAAGGAATCTTTATCGTGGAAAAAAGGAGAGGGGAATAAGCCTTATGAAAGGTATCAATCGCACCCACAGAAACCGCACCAATTGTGTCTCCATGATAAGCTTCCTTCATGGTGATAAAACGTTGTTTCTTCGTTTTCCCCTTATGCTGCCAGTATTGGAAAGCCATTTTAATGGCAATCTCAACTGATGTGGCACCCGAATCGGAGTAAAAGACCTTAGCAAGTCCTGGTGGCATGATTTGAATTAATTTCTCCGCAAGAAGAATAGCGGGAATATTTGCCATCCCGAGTAATGTTGAATGAGCAATTTGCTCTAATTGATCCCGAATCGCCTGATCTAATTCGGGTACTCGGTGACCATGTACATTCAGCCATATGGAAGAAACCCCATCCCAATATTCATTGCCTTGAACATCGCGGAGCTTGCGACCATCCCCACTTGCAATGATAATAGGATCATCCTCTCTATACTCTTTCATCTGGGTAAATGGATGCCACAAATATTGTTTATTTTTTTTAGCAAGTACTTCATAACTTTGGTTTACTACTTCCATCGGTATACTCCTCCTATTCCTATTGTTAACCTTAATAATAGAGTTGGTTAACATTTAATAAAATCATACCATTAATACCCAACGTTATACAATTTAAAGTTATGAATTCATCATGTTGGATCGATCGTTTCCCAATCCCAACATGAAAGAAGTACTATCTAACAAAACATAAAGAAAAGAGTATAGTTCAAGGAATATCCCTTTTACCATACTCTTATTTGTGATCCATCTTACCCCTATTTCCACCATGTATCCCACGGACTAACAGGTACTGTACGTTTGTGTCCAGTAGTTAAGAACCGTCGTTCAATCGCGTTCGCTACGTCCTCAGTCACATCTTTTCCCTCTAAATAGTCATCGATCTGTTCATAGGTAACACCAAGTTCAGTTTCATCGGCTTGCCCTGGTTTCTGATCCAATAGATCAGCAGTAGGAATTTTCAGGTAAATAGCCTTCTCAGCCCCCAATTCTTTAAGCAACTCCTTACCTTGTCGCTTAGAAAGACCTGATATAGGTAGGATATCACTCCCACCATCCCCATATTTCGTGAAGAAGCCCGTTACCGCCTCAGCTGCATGATCTGTCCCGATCACGAGAAGATTGTACTGTCCACCGATAGCATATTGGGCGATCATTCTCATCCGTGCTTTCGTATTCCCCTTGTGGAAATCACGAAGAATCTCCCCTGTAGACTCATGGAAGGAATCCGTAGCAGCATCCACTGCATTTTTTATATTATAGACAACTGCCCGGTCTGGCTGGATAAAATCAAGTGCACGCTTCGCATCCTCTTCATCTTGCTGTACACCATAAGGTAAGCGCACGGCTATGAATTGGTATGGTTTGCCCGTTTCCTCACGGAGCTCTTCTACGGCTCGCTGAGCTAATCGACCCGCTAATGAAGAATCCTGTCCGCCACTAATGCCAAGAACAAATCCATCGGATTTCGCTTGGACGACATAAGCTTTCAAAAATTGAACTCTGCTGCGAATTTCCTCCTTGGGATCAATCGTAGGTTTAACGCCTAGTTCTTGAATAATTTTCGCTTGAAGCTCTCTCATGTTATTTCCTCCTCTGGTATAAACTGTGATTAATAATATATTGATAGCAAGAATCTGGCAGCAGGTACCGAGGCTCTCCTCCCATAGCAAATTCTTCTCGGATATACGTCGAACTGATCTCCATATTTAATCCCTTGTGAAGTAAATGAAAACGTGGTTGTTTATCTGGTGTGATTTGGTTATTGCGAAGAATAGGGTCTTTAGCGATTACTTCTAGCATATCAATCCCGTCTCGTGCCATCACAATAAATTGATTTTCCTGCACTAATTCAAGTCCAAACTTCCAGCTTGTGATTTCAGCCAGAAGGTCTGCCCCTATGATGAAAAAGAGATCATCCTCTGGATATTTCTGCTTGAAATACTTTAGCGTAGAATACGTATAGTGGGTACCATCCACACGATTAATTTCATAAGGATCGACCATAAATAAGGGATTGCCAGAAACCGCTAGTTGGAGCATTTCTAAACGATGATGGTCTGCGGTCAGGATCAGCTTATCCGTACGTTTTGAGGAGCAAGGGAGAAAAATCACCCGACCCAGCTCCACACGATTAGCAACAGTACTAGCCGTCCATAGATGAACATTGGTCACAGGGTCAAACGAGCTTCCGTAGATACCGATTCTCATATTATACCCTCTTTTCCATCGACTTTTGTTGAATCATTTGATATTTTAAGTCCCACAGCTCCTGACTTAAATCCACTGGGTATTGTTCAGGATTAAGCCTACGCATGTATTCCTCCCAGAAGGAAGATAATTGCCTTTGGTGATAGCTACGAATTTCCTGAAGGGTTGGCAGTGTATAAACAAGGTTACCTTCTTCATATATCAACTCTAGTAATTCTTGGGCTTCAAAATCAACAACAAACTTATGGTGATACGTATGAATGGGGTCAAATAACTTTAGTTTTGGCTGATTCACAACATCTTCGTGCTCTAAGGCAATATAATCCCCTTCAGCCTTCCCCGTGTGAAGGTTCATGATTCGGTATAGCTTTTTGCGCCCAGGTGTGGTAACCTTCTCTGGATTACCCGAAATTTTAATGGTAGGGAGCCATTCTCCATTTTCCTCTTTACTGACCACCTTGTAAACTCCACCCAAAGCAGGTTGATCATAAGCCGTGATTAACTTCGTTCCAATACCCCACACATCAATCCGAGCCCCCTGATTCTTGAGCTCAACGATAAGATTTTCATCAAGATCATTACTAGCGATAATCTTCACATAGGGTAGATCCGCTTCGTCTAATATTCTCCGTGCTTCTTTTGATAAATAAGCAAGATCCCCGCTATCTATCCGTATGCTTCGTAGCTGTTTACCCTGCTGCTCCATCTTCTTCGCCACTCTAATCGCACTAGGCAATCCACTGCGTAAGGTATCATACGTATCAACCAGGAAACTAGCCTGATTGGGCAGCGCACGGGCAAATCCCTCGAAGGCATCTTCTTCAGAATCGTGATCCTGTACCCACGAATGGGCATGTGTCCCTTTGGTTGGTATACCGAATTGCATCCCTGCCATCAGATTTGATGTCGCATCAAATCCCACGATGTAGGTCGCCCTAGCCCCCCAAACTGCTGCATCTACCTCCTGAGCACGACGAGTACCGAATTCAAGGAGAACTTCATCTGGTGCAATGAGGCGAATGCGAGCTGCTTTCGTTGCAATCAATGACTGATAATTTAGGAAGGTGAGGATGGCTGTTTCGACCAATTGTGCCTCCGCTACAGTCGCTTCTACCTGAATAATGGGTTCATTAGGAAAGATGATTGTTCCTTCAGGAACTGCCCTTAATGTGCCGCTGAAGGTGAAGGTTCTGAGATATTCCAGAAAATCTGAATCATATTGTTCCTCTTGAACGGCTAGGTAGGCAATCATTTCATCCGTAAACTTCAGAAGCTGAAGATATTGTATAATCCTCTCAAGCCCTGCAAATACCACAAATCCATTTCCAAACGGATTATGACGATAATAAGCTTCGAACACCCGTTTTTTACGGTGAGTCCCATTCTTCCAGTGAGCATAGATCATATTAATCTGGTATTTATCCGTCATAAGCGTTAGATTTTGGTCACTCATTGGTTATCCCTCCTAGAGGATTTTAGTATGAAAGCACAATGTCATATGCTGTAGAGATTCTTCCTGATTGGAAGTGAAGGTAGCCACTCCCTCCAGGTAGACGGCCGTGTCAAAACCATATGCGTCTGCTCCTGCAAGGGTAAGGAAATCACAAATATCTGTACAAACACCTGTTGCAGCTACTTCTTGTACGCCAGCTTCCCGCAGGATTTGATGTAAATTGGTCTCATGAAACGCGTTATAGTTGCTCTTGCCGACATAATGGACAAATGGATCCTCTTTATGGGATTCAAACCAGTTTTGAAGTTCCCCATACAATTCCTGCCCCCATGTTCCAACAACATTATGAACCGGCCAGCGATGAAAATGTGGGTCATTCGGTTGATGGGCATCCATACAAATCACGACCAAATCCCCATTTGCTCTATATTCATTCGCTTTATTCACGATAAAAGGAACAATCTGTTGGGCAGGTTCTTTCGCACTAAGCCCTCCTTGATCATGTACGAAATCATTACTCATATCGATGATTAATAATGCTCGTTTCATCATCTTTTTCCTCCTTCTCGTTAGGTTGTTAAAACAACAATCTTTATATCAAAAAAAATATAGTTAAAACAAATTGAGATTAAACAAAGAAACCTTTAGTGGAAAGTCACAGAATCGATACAGTTTAGCGGGAGTTTTGGAATACGCTTGGCTTTTGGCCTGCTCTCCGTTCATTCCGATCACGGGTTCAATTAACCCTTGCCGTTTTTTAGAATTCGTCATCTTCTTCATGAAGTTTCCCTTATCCACCTCAAATTCAGGATCAACCGCCTTTAAGGTTTCATACAGCTCCGTGATGGTAAACGATTCAGGAAGTAGCTCTTTAATCAGAGTAGTACGGTGAACCTTTGCTCTTAAATGCTCCCATGCCTCCTGAAGTAGCTGCTTGTGATCGAAAGCCAAATTCATAGTAAGGGCCTCTTGGACCGAGATCAGCTCAGCTTTGCCCGCATCATCTCCTGCCTTCTTTGACAATAAGGCTACTTCGTGCACAAGGGCAATATAGAGCACACTAGGGATCCATCCCCTTGGGTCACGCCCTGGTGCATACACCGTTTTAAACTGTTCAAGAAACACATTCTCACCAATATTGGTTTCCTCTTTTAATTCGCGATATGCTGCTTGATCTAATGATTCATTTCGATTCGAGAATCCACCAGGAAAAGCCCAGTAGCCTTGATAGGGGACCTCTTCTGGATTTTTAGTTGGGTCTATTCTTCGTTGGATAAGCAAGACCTTTAATGTTTTAATGGGTGTATCTTTAGATGGATCAGGATGTGGCTCAGAAGTCACCGTAAAAATAATATTATCCACAGGCAACCCATCTGGTGTATCGAAGTTCTTAGGATGGTAAGGTTGAAATCCAGAGGTTATCATAGGCTTCCCTTTCTACGAATGTTAATCATACAATCTCTCGTTGTTTTTATTATAAAGTCATCAGTGGTGAATGTCAAGTGTACAATCTTAGCGATAATAGGTCTATTTTTAATTGGATCGGTGGTCTCTAAGAGCCCTACAGGAATTTTATTTTATCTTTCAAAATAAGCGCCTCTCGGACCCTTAGCATACCCAAATCAGCCCATTTTACTGGTTTAGCACCCATCACAAGGACTTCCTCGTTCCTAAGACATGCCAACACCGTCTAGTGGATGATTGATAGCCCCAAAAAATCGCCTACTTAAGTCAACCAAAATTATAACGATTGAAAATGTACTTTCATATCCTCAACCACGTTTCTTAATACCGGCAATGTTGGGACGATAATCAGCTTGATGCCTAATTTTTGTGTGATAGGAGCTAGGAGCTGGTAAGCCCTCTCTCTTTGAACCCATATTTCCTTCGGAAGAACTTCAATCCGATCGATGATCTCCAGCATTTTTTCCTGAAAGTATTCTTCATGATTCCCTCTCTCCACCATAGCTACGTCGAGAATATATTCTTGTTCATGATCGATCCACAGGGCATGGTATGGGAAATAAGGCCGCTGTCCAACTCGATCTTGGATCGGTTCAGTAAAGTACATATAATCAAATTCAATAATAAGTGGAACGACCTTCAGGTTCTTCTTTCTTCGGAGTAAATCTAACTCATTGGCTACTAACGGAAGACACTTTTCTTCCTGTGGGATGAATTCAATACGTTTTCTTGTATCCTCCCACACCCATTCATCTCCCTGTAAAATAGAACAACGAGCAACTACCACGTAATCCTCTGTCATTTTGTAAGATTCTAAGTTCTCTCGTGAACGCTGACAAACGAGAACAGCCTGCTCAAGCACCCGGGTAAAAAATAAAACCTCCTGCCTTGTTAGATACCAAGGGAATAAGCCGGGTGCAAAGCTTCGGAACACTGGCCACTGGTTACGACCTCGAAAGCTTCGGCCTAGTGATTTAATTAATTCATAATCATCCTTGTCCACTTCTCCCCGATTCTCGAAACTTACCATCAACGATTGTTGATCGTAGTACTCTTGTTCTTCCAATTTCCCTTCTAACGTTTTAAGCAAGGTTTCGATCCCCTTAGGACCATAGTAAACGGCAAGGCCAAATATTTCACCACCACCGCCCATCACACAGCAATACCCTGTCAGATCACTTTCTCCATCTTGAACAGCGAATATATGGGAGTCATCCATCCATTCCCAGCCCTTTAATTCTTTAAATCGAACAGCACATTCAAATAATGCATCCCATTCTACCAAGGAGGCCTGCTGTGGGACAAGCACTACCTTGTCCCAATTTTGAACCAGATCCTCTAATCCTTCATTAGTCTCAGCAAGGATTATCGCATCAGATCTTTGCCGTTTCACCTTGTGATCTTCGTCCCCATCAACATCATTATCCTCATCCTCATCCATCATCCAACCCAAACTACTATCTTCAGCAGGGGCTTCTTTGGCTGCTTTTATACAGCGTGGGTAGCGAATCCCCGGCTCAGCCTGGAAGATTTCTTCAAGTACGATTTCATGCTTCCAATCATCACCAAAATCATAGGTATAGAGACACTTATCCTTAACTTCCATAAGCCAAGTGGCAAGGATTTCATCGCTTTCATCAAATCTTATTTCAGGAGCAAACCCATCATCCTCATATTGGTTAGGATCACCAATGATTGCCACCAGGTTACGAGCAGATTTAGTGAAGCCATCCAACATGAATAAATCATATGCCTCTCCTTCCCCTAAATTTTTCTCGATTTGGTCTACTAGTCTCTTAGAGATTTTGCATTCAAATTCATGAAGATGTGAATCTGTCCAGTCAAAGGCAACCTGCAAAACCTGATGAAGCTGCCTGAAGCTAATTTCCTGAGGAACCTGAATCCTTCTCCAAATGGGGGGCTTGATATCCTTTAAGGTTATTTTTAATTGATAAATGATCGCCGTTTCTTTGTTTGGCACATCCGTTCACTCCCTGGAACATCCATCGATGATTCGTTTATTTTAATGATGTTTTTATCTTCACTAAGAATTTTCTGTAACTTCGGAATAAAATCAAGTCTTTCTTCCAAAAATGGTAGCAATGAAACCAGAATGGCGAGGTGTAATTCTTATGGAGGTTATGGGCATCCTTGTGATTTGCCTTTTATTTATAACACTCATTATTAGTTTGGTATATTTCGGTGCTTTTCATCACTCGGCTTACACGATGAAACCCTTGAAGAGTCAAAGCATATGGGATGCAAGGGGGCAAAACACCGATTTTGCCTTCATAAGCATTAAAGACGATCGTCCGATCGGAAATCGCAGCACCGATTACTTGCTTTTCTATAACCCCTCAACGGAGTCTGACTACGTTCGAAAAAATATTCGATTAGATCCTGGGACTACGTTTAAAAAGCAATGTCCGATTCACATAAGCCATACCGATTTGAGCAAGCCCTCTACCTGGTTAGGCACGATTTTGTTGTTTTCATTTATCATCTTTTTGGCGGTGAATGCTGGTTATCTTCTCTATCTCTTCTATAGCTGGATCATGTAAATAGGACTTACTTACAAGAGTGTCCAGTAATTCATGAAAATTATTTTCTGAAAAGACCTCAATCCCCTGCCGCTGAAGAAGAGCTGCTGTTACCCCAAACCCCGGCTGCTTATTCTTGGAATAGGTACCATCATAGATCATGCAGCTGCCACAGGATGGGCTAGACTCCTTAAGGATGGCATATTTAGCCTGGACAGCTTGAGCTGTATTAAGTGCCTGCTGTGCCCCCCTTATGAACTCTAGGGTTACGTCTCCTCCTTCTATTGTCATCACCCTCGCCCTTCCATCAAGTACATCGCCGCCATTCCCACCAACAATTTCTGCTGGTAGTCTTGGTGTGGGTAAACCTCCCAATTGTTCTGGGCAGACTAGGATCGCCTTTCCCTGTTGAAGTAGCTTCGCGATTTCCTCCTGATAGTTATCTCCCCCGTCGTAACGAGTCGCAAGCCCTGCTAAGCATGAACTAACTAAGATCATAATGAACGGACTCCTTTTTCATGAAAACGTTTCGTACTTGGATTTTACCACAGCAAAGAGAGAAAACCCAAAATAATGAAAATCCACAGCCCTAAAATCGGAAAAAATTCATAATAAACATAAAAATTACTACGATTATATGTAAAAATAAGCAATATTCTATTGATTTTTACTTTGCTAGATTATACCCTATGATATGGTAGAATGATTTCAAAAAAGGTAGGAACGAATATGACAATGGGAAGAAATGACTTTTGCCCGTGTGGCAGTGGTAAAAAATATAAAAAATGTTGCCTAAAAAAGGAATCTATAACAAATATTAGTCAATTACCAGCAGATCAATTTTTTCAATTAAAATACCAATTGACCATTAAAATGCTTCGTTTCCTAGATGGAAACCTCCCTGCGTGGGAAAGACTTCAGGCGATCAGTCAATTTAAGAAGGTTCAACAAAAGGAAACCTCACCAAAAATTAAAGAGTATAACAACCACTTCTGGCTATGCTACTTTTATACCTTTAAAAACGGACTTCGCGGGGTAGAATGGTTTGATCGGAAAGCAAACAATCTTTCCATTATCGAGAAAGAGCTACTTGCTAGATGGGTCCAAATGAGACCTCGGTTATTACAAGCAACAAAAATGGAAACATCCGGGATTACAGTCACCGATTTAATCACGAAAGAGGAATTTTTCCTTCCTTATTGTGAATCCTTGAATAGGGCCTGGCCATGGGGGATTTCTGTGACAATGATTGAACCTTTTGGAGAGGCTTATTGTGTTCATGGTGTGACCTCCTTTAAGTCCCCAAGCTTAGGACACGAACTCACTAAAATCATATACCAAAAAATGGATAATACAGGTCAAAACTATCCTGATGTCATGCTTAATAGCTTCCTAGAGCTATCAGAGTCTACCATTGCTCCTCCTCAGCACGAAGAAATGAATTACCTTCCTGCTTATCAGGAAGAAGCTGCAGTTACCTTAAATAAACCGATTCCTCTTTTTGAGGATCAAACTCCACTTCAGCTTGCTGAATCAGGCGAAACCGATGTATTGGAATCTTGGATCAGAGAAGTGGAATATCGGGGAACGATTGTGACGAAGTCGGTGGAATCAGCTTTAACCATCAATCCGATCCGCAAAGCATTAGGCTTGCCTCTCTCACCCTTTGCCCCTAAGGAACAAAGTGGTACAGTAGATACAATGACAGACCAAGTATCCGTTATTTCTGAGGAAGATTTCGTTTTTTACCAACAGTTAGGGATAACCCATGAAACAGCTTTTTATGGAACGGATCTGGTGACATTCTTCAAAGAAAAAACGATTGGAAAATCGGTAGGTACGGTGAAAAAATATGAGTGGGGACTGCAAAAGTTTGTTCACTTTTGTAATCAACTTGGGGAGCTCCTACCAAACTGCTGGTCTGCATGCACCCAGTCCTTCTGGCATGATATGATCCATAGCAGCCAAGATGAACGTGCAAATAAGAATCAATCCTTCCGATCAACCATTAGGGGCTTTACAAAATGGTTAGACAAAAACCATGTATCTAATCACTCCCTATTTGTCGATAATGTCCTCGAAGCAATTGAGGAACCTGATCAGGAAGAACCAACTCTCGTGAATGTATAGGTTAAATAAGGCTGCCTTCAAGCTCAATTGGGCTTATTGAGCAGCCTTTTCTTATTCCTTAATGGCCCCAGCGCAAAAACATCGAAAGGGAGCAGCACTCCGAACCCTGTACATCCGCGTGTATGGATAATTGAATACCAGTTGGTGTATATCTAGTTGTCACCGCATAGGGTACTCCAACCGATTTTATGAGGTGATCGACTTCCTGCTGATGTCCCTGTTGTGCCGCGGACATTAATTGATGGGCAAAGGCTGGCTCGGCCAGCTTGTTCAACAGAGTGGCTGCTTCACTAGCCATCTTCTGGAAGGCAAGAACAGATTGATTAAAAAGGGTAGTGTCTACAGGTGGATAGCTACGATCCCATGAACCCTGTGGATAGGGGAAATAAGGGTAATGATAATACAAGGTAAGAAGCCTCCTTAAAGCTTATTTTTCCATTCATATTGTCATATGTTAAAGGCCTACAAATGGTGTTTTACCCCTATCACTTTAAATTTAATGATGCCAGTCCTTCCTACTGAGTAATCTTAGGTTCCTAATCCAAATCATAGCTGTTATATAACAAGTAGAAGCCCTTATAATGGGATAATTCCACATCATAAGAGCTTCTAGTAATTTCAAACATCTTAATTTCTATTCATCTTCACTAGCACAGCACTGAATAGCTTCTTTATGGCTGTGGTACTCGGTACCACAAGCACGACATACATTCGATTTGTGTAATTCATTTAGTTTACGGAAGATAACCACTGGGGTTTTTTTCGATTCAATTACTAGTTCCCCGTTCTCAGCCTTTTCAAGAGTAAGCATTTCATCACCATATACAAACACAGTTCCTATTATTTGGTCGTCAGTTTTCCCGTGACTTCTACTCTGTTGAACCCACTTTTGAACGAGATCTTTTCCTTCTACGTGCTCCTGCGTAATTGCCATTATGGTTTCCCCCTCTTACTATTTGTTTTATTTTGCTGTTCTAATATTATAATAA
>DATFAS010000065.1:0-5853 GCA_035254305.1 Bacillota bacterium | reverse complement strand
TTTTCTCTAGAAATAAAACTAGCATGGAAGCTACAATCCCTAGCATGACCAAGGCTTGTCCTAGATGTGGCTGCATTAGAGTTAGAATAAATGGAGGACAGAGGATGGCAAGAAGAATACCAATATGTCTTAACCCGAAAGCCTCATCCTTCTCCGTTACTCTCTCCATAACATCAGAGATCGTCAAGATCAGAAAGATTTTAGCGAATTCGGAGGGCTGAAACTGGAATCCTCCAATAATAATCCAGCAATGTGCCCCGTTCTTAGCTGGGAAGGCAAATACGATAACAAGCAAAAATAAACTGACAAAGTAGCCTGCCCATGATAAGAATCGCTTTAAATTTTGATAATTAAAGATAGTCATGGCAAACATACCAACATAGGAGAATACTTGCCACACAATTTCATTCTTGTAGATATTCTCAAGTCCTGATCGGTTTATTGTTGCTGAGTAAATCGCGAGAGTACAGAATATCGAGATACCGATTAAGGGAAGAATCATCAGAATATCAAAGTCTCGAAGGTATCGTTTCAACGCCGCATTATCAAAATTCATCACACACGAAAACTCCTTCTCTTACTAATGTATGAATCATACCATATCTAACTTTTAAATAGGATCAAAGATTTTGAGATACAAACAATTTCCAACCTAAGTAATGGAACCGTAGACTATGTTATCATAGATATAGTAGATTCGGGGGAGAAAAATCGATGTCAGTTAAAAAGTTGATTATGTTAGCAGACATGAATTCATTCTATGCCAGCTGTCACCAAAGCACCGATCGCCGTCTTTATGGCAAACCGGTAATAGTAGCAGGTACACCTAATAAGACTAGGGGAATGGTTATCGCTGCTAGCTATGAAGCAAAGCGAAAAGGGGTGCAAAATTTCATGAATTACTACGATGTCATGAAGTGCTGTCCTGACGCTATCTTTGTCACACGTGACCATGATCTCTATGAAACGATTTCTGCCAAAATCATGGCGTTCCTACGTCTAATAGGAGATTGTGAGGTGGCTTCTGTTGATGAAGCTTATATTGACATTTCCCCACGTGTAGAAAAGGGGACAAAACCAGCTGATATTGCCACCTATATACAAAAAACACTCTGGGATAAAATTCGTATTCCGTGCAGCATCGGTGTTGGGCCAAATAAAGTCATTGCCAAAATGTGCGCAGATATAAAAAAACCGTTCGGTTATGTTCATTTCGGTATCAGGCAATTCTGTACTTATTTTCACCCCAAACCCATCGAGGAGCTTTTTCATTGTGGAAAAAAGACTGCCGAAAGATTAAGAGAACAAGGAATCGATACAATTGGTAAGTTAGCCGTGGCCGATCCAATGACGATTAAGATCATGCTAGGGGTCAGAGGAGAATGGCTGCAATTAGCGGCACAAGGAATCGCCAGTGCGAACCTTGATCCCCATCATGAGAAGGGTGACCGTTCATTAGGAAGAGAAACCACATTTGGCGTTGCCGAGAACGATCCGAGTGTTCTAACAGAAATTGCTCAAAACATGATCGAGGAATTAGTGGCAGCTCTTCGTATGAAATCAAGAACAGCTCGAACACTAACCATTGTTTATCGGAACGAAAAGGGAGGAACCTCTAAAACCAAAAGCGTAACCCTTCCACATTCAACCGATGATCCTTTGCAGTTCTTCTCATTGTTTCGAATGCTCTTTCGTGATCACCTCTTGGAGAAACCCTTATATCTTTTTGGTATTCGATTATCGAATATTGAACAGCGATGGTATGAACAATTAACAATCGATCCTTTTTTAGTGGATAGAAATGTATAAGTTCTTGACTACTTTTCATCTCCGTACAGGTGTAACCAGTTTTACCATGAAGCCTTAATGATACACTATGATTCAAAAGATAAACTCTGTTTACATAAACGAATAATTGTCCAAAATGTTAGCATGTCATGGGGGAGGGCCACAGGCAAAATGTCAGACCTATTCGAAATTGTAATCCGAGCATTTATTGCATTTTTCTTACTATCCGTTATCATTCACTTTATTGGAAAACAAATTATTGCCCAAATGACCACCTATCAATTTGTAGGTGCCATTACCTTAGGATCCATAGCAGGGAATATGGTTTTTAATTTGAAAATTAATTTATCAGATTTTTTTGTAGCCATTCTTATGTATGCTGTAATTATATTCCTATTTAGCTACCTTGATCTTAAGACGAAGAGATTTCGTAAATATCTTTCAGGTGAACCAACCATGATTATTCAAGATGGAAAAATACTTGAACACAACATGAAACATTTAAAGCTAACCATGGATTCTTTAAAGCAAGCATTAAGAGGAAGAGATATTTTTAATATTGACGAAGTAGAATATGCATTAATCGAAGCAAATGGCACACTATCTGTCCTAAAAAAGCCTCTTTACCGACCAATAACCAGACAAGATTTAAATCTGTCCGTCTCCTCCGATTCTTTTCCTGTAGAACTTATTATTGAAGGGACCATTTTGGAAAAGAACTTAACCAAAAATAAGCTTTTAAGAGATTGGTTGCTTGCTGAGCTTTCTAAACGAGGGCTGATTAGCACTGATGTATTCTATGGAGTGAAGGGATCAAACGGTCAACTATACTTTGATCTGTATCATGATCAACCTTCATCCTCTCCTAAGAAGCCTCTCCAATAAAATAAAAAATCGTTCCTCTGGGGGACACCCCCATAGGAACGATAAATTCAGCAAATTACGGTAGTACGAATATGAGAAGGGAATAAGTTCCCTAGCTTCTTATAATTTTACTACGTTTTCTGCTTGTGGTCCGCGGTTTCCATCAACGATGTTGAATTGAACGCGTTGTCCTTCTTCAAGAGACTTAAATCCATCACCAGTAATTGCACTGTAATGAACGAATACGTCATTTCCGCCTTCTACTTCGATAAATCCAAATCCTTTTTCTGCATTAAACCATTTTACTGTACCTTCCATTGCTCAAAACCTCCAAAATAATTTTTATAATATGCTATTTAATTTACCTGGTAAATAAAAATTCACATATTATAAGGAGAATCAATCAAGTTGATTTAATAACCCTTTATAATATGTGAATTATAATCTCAACTTATTCAATTCGAGGATTATTATACGTTAAAAAAATTGAATTGGCAACCAATAGGCACTAGAAAAACCGTCCTTTTTATAGTAGAAGCTCCATTATGGTTGGACATCAATTAACATAAAATATATTGCGTAAAAAATTACATTATCTATAAACATTATTCATACATAGAGGGGAGTTGGTTACCAAAAAATCCCTGTCATTTTTTAAAAAAATCTTTAAATTTTTCTTTGTTCGAAAAGGAAATGAAGAGAAGCTATTGAATATATTATAATGATGATTCACAAAGGTTTATTTTGGCATAAGGGTGTGCTTGGATGGATTCTACAAATCTAAAAAAAATAATGGGAAAACAAGACTGTTATCATTCTGATATTAACAGATCATTATGTGAAGCCCAGTATATTGTTAAGGAAATGGTAATATCAGGAGCCCAACTTTCGGATGTAATAAAAGCGATTACACATTTTATTTCAAAAGAGCTTTTAAATACGGTATGTGCTCTTTTTATATTAGACAGAAAAGGTCAATCGGTGAAGTTAGGCGCGATTTCATCTGCTGAACGCCAACTTCATTTTGGTATGTGTTTTCCTATTCTAAAGGACGGTTTATTTGAAACCTCCATTCTCCAAAATCAACCCGTTATTAATTCAGACGGGATTCAGACCTCAGATTTTCTTCCTTTCGGAATTATAACTGAAGATTATTTATCCATATCTGTTTTTCCTTTATTCTCCTCTAAGGGGAATGCCCTTGGATTTATTACCTTCTTGCATAAAGACAGGAACACAGACGCTACGGATATCTTTACCGTCCAACGTTGGGTGTACCTTACGGGCCTTGTTTTAGAACATGATGATCGTGAACAACAGCTCCTTGAGAATGAAATGAAATTTAAGGCTGTCTTTCAGCATGCTAATGATGCTATTTATCTTCACGAGCTTCCTAAGAGTCATGAGAATATACAGTTTTTTCAGGTTAATGATGTGGCTTGTAGAAGACTAGGGTATTCTCGTGAGGAATTGCTCGAATTAGGACCTGTAGATATTATTGATCCTACAAGGATCAGCCAATTGGGGGAAGTCTATAAGCAGTTAAATGAGCAGGGGCAGCTGTACTTCGAAAGTGCTCTCAAAGGGAAGGATGGAAAAATTCATCCGGTGGAAATAAGTTTAAGTATCATCCCATTCGACGATAAAAAATGGGTGATTACCATATCTCGAGATATCAGTCACCGTAAACAAGTAGAAGCAGAAATACGGCATATGGCATTTCATGATTTCTTAACAGATTTGCCTAATCGACGAATGTTTCAAGAAGAGCTTAAGCATACGCTAAATAGTCTCACTGAGGATCAAGAAGCTGCTGTATTATTTATTGATTTAGACCGCTTTAAGAATGTGAATGATACGTTTGGTCATCTATATGGAGATACCATCCTCCAGAAAGTTGCACAACGTTTACGTCAATTAGTAGATGAACAAGGATTGATTGCACGTATGGGAGGGGACGAATTCACCATTCTACTGCCTCGTGCTACAAAGGAATCAGCGGTTGAGAAGGCAGAGAGGATTCTCCATGAGATTCAATCTCCTATTCTTATCGAACAACAAGAATTTTATTTATCGGCAAGCGTTGGAATTGCTCTTGCCCCAAGGCATGGTAAAGATGTTGAAGAGATGATGAAGCATGCAGACCAAGCCATGTACCAAGCAAAGGAACGCGGTGGAAATACATATGAGTTTTTTCATGCGTCCAATTTGGCGGAACGATATATTCTTGAGAACGAACTAAGAAAAGCCCTCTCCCAGCAGGAATTTACGCTTGTTTATCAACCTCGTATGAGTTTAAAAACAGGGTCAATTGTAGGAATGGAAGCCCTTATCCGTTGGTACCACCCGAAGCGGGGGTGGATCCCACCAGATCAATTCATCCCACTTACAGAGGAAACAGGATTAATCATTCCTATCGGCAACTGGGTTCTAAAAGAGGCCTGTAAGCAACTTAAGGAATGGCAAAGCCAAGGAGTACAGGACATACGCGTCTCGGTTAATCTATCAACCGTCCAGCTTCAATCGAAGCATCTGCTCTCAGAGCTTGAGGCTATTCTTACAGAAACACAATTAGATCCATATAGTTTGGAGCTTGAAATTACAGAAAGCGCCCTGATGGAGAATATTACAATGGCTGCTCAAACCTTACAAAAAATTAAGGAAAAAGGAATCAGAATCTCGATTGATGATTTTGGGACTGGCTATTCCTCCTTGAAATATTTGCAGCATTTACCTGTTGATGCACTCAAAATAGATCGATCCTTCACACAAGAAATTAAACGAGGAATGAAGGCTGCGATCCCTAAATCCATCGTTCAATTAGCCCATACCCTACAGATGGAAGTTGTGGCTGAAGGGGTAGAAACACTTGATCAATTCGAATTTTTAGTTGAACACCGCTGTGACGAAATTCAAGGTTATTATTTGGAAAAGCCTCTTAAGCCAAGTGATATGGCTACCTTCCTAAAGCCTTGGTTGCAAGAAAAACAAATCTAGTTAAACTGAATTCTTAGATGACGATTGATAAAAGCTGGCTTTCATTGGAAAATCCAATGGGCTGGCTTTTTTTAGTTGAATATCGAATTAATTTACATCTTATTCACGTTATATATCATTGCAACTTTGTGAATCACTTCACAACTTTGTAATAGTGTTTGAGAAAATTGGTGATATCTATCACAAACTAACTTCGATTTCGTT
>DATFAS010000064.1:0-6150 GCA_035254305.1 Bacillota bacterium | reverse complement strand
ATTTCGTCGTTGTTTTAACCTTATCAGAAATGGATTCTTTTTTCATTTATTTGGTGAATGACTAAATTAGCTGGGTTACCTGATAAATGAGCATTTACAAGGTTATCAGTAAGTTACTATGAATAATTCAGGTATAAATATATGATGTTTAAGACTTCCACCTTAGAAAAGCACTCATTGGATAAATCACACATTGACTTTTTGTCATATGTGTATTAAGATTCTCAACAATAAATATATCTATGAACAGCTATGAGAAGGACATGAATCATTCTTCATTTTCTTATTAGAGAACAGGGTCATTGGCTGGAAGCCCTGAAGAGAAGGGAATGGTTTACCACCTTGGAGCTATTACGGGGAAATGGGTTCAACCAGAGTATCTGTAAATCGGTAAATCCGTTATCTTTTCGAGCATAGGCACATTTATTGTGTTTTATGAAATTAGGGTGGTACCACGACCGCACTCGTCCCTATTATGGGATGGGTGTGGTTTTTATTTTTTTAAAAAACAAATATTTAAAGTGTAGAAGAGGGCATGAATCATTCTTCATTTTCTTATCAGAGAACAGGGTCATTGGCTGGAAGCCCTGAAGAGAAGGGAATGGTTTACCACCTTGGAGCTATTACGGGGAAATGGTTCAACCAGAGTATCTGTAAATCGGTAAATCCGTTATCTTTTCGAGCATAAGTACATTTATTGTATTTTATGGAATTAGGGTGGTACCACGACCGCATTCGTCCCTGCTATGGGGATGGATGCGGTTTTTTCTATCTTTTAATAATGAGGAGGACTTAAAATGTTGAATCAAATGGAAGCAGAAAAACGTAATCATCGAAAATTAGGCCAAGAATTAGAACTATTTACTTCAATGGATGAAGCTCCAGGAATGCCTTTTTTCTTGCCAAATGGAATGATCATTCGAAACGAGCTTGAGAATCTTTGGCGAAGGAGCCACCAAAAAGCTGGCTATCAGGAAATTAAAACTCCTATTATGATGAAACAGGAGCTTTGGGAACAATCCGGCCATTGGCAGCACTATCATGAAAATATGTATTTCTCCCATGTAGATGAGCAAAGTTATGCCATTAAACCAATGAACTGCCCTGGTGCGATCTTAATTTATAATAGCAAACGAAGGAGCTATCGGGATTTACCCATCCGATTTGCAGAGCTTGGGTTAGTTCACCGACATGAGCTTTCGGGATCTTTAAATGGCCTATTAAGGGTACGTTCTTTTACTCAAGATGATGCTCATTTATTTGTTCGTGTAGATCAGATTGAGGATGAAATAGATCAGATTTTATCTTTAATTGATCAGTTGTATTCTCACTTTGGCTTTTGTTATAAGGTTGAACTTTCCACTCGACCCGAAGATTTCATGGGTTCTAAAGAAATATGGGATCAGGCAGAGGCATCGTTAGAACTAGTTTTAAAGAATAAAAGCTTAGACTATCATATTAATCACGGGGATGGTGCCTTCTATGGCCCAAAAATTGATTTTCACATTTTAGATTCACTTGGCCGAAGCTGGCAATGTGGGACAGTCCAATTAGATTTTCAAATGCCTGAAAAATTTAATTGCTCATATGTGGGTGAAGATGATCAATCGCATCGCCCGGTTATCATTCATCGCGCTATTTTCGGATCTGTTGAACGTTTTATGGCTATTTTAATTGAACATTTTGCTGGGAATTTCCCCTTCTGGCTATCTCCTGTTCAAGCAAAAATAATGCCTATCGCTGATTCCCATGTGGCTTATGCAAGAGAAGTGAAATCCCAACTGGAATTAGCAGGTTTTCGTATCGAAGTTGATGACAGAAGTGAGAAGATAGGATTAAAGATTAGAGAAGCAGAACTGAAAAAGATTCCTTATATGCTTATAATCGGCGATAAGGAGATAAAGAACCAATCCGTAGCGGTAAGAAAGCGTAAGGATGGTGACCTTGGTGTATGGAGTCTGCAAGAAGCCATTGATCGATTAAATAAGGAAATAAATGATAATAAATAATTCCTAACACAAGTCCAAAAAGGTCTTCCCTTTTTGGACTTGTCACCTAAAGGAACGGATAAAATAGGTAAACAGGAAAAAAGCATAATGCTAATTCTTAAGAATGGACTCCCTCTAGCTTCCTTGCAAATAAAACAACAAAATTAAAATATTTATAAATACAGTCTACATCGTTGAATCCGGCTTCCTTAAGCCAATTTAATTGATCATCCAAAGTGGACATTCTATCTAGCTTAGTTCGTTCATAAGCAGCCATGATTTCCTCTTTAGATAGCTTACTTTGTTCAACCTTGCTTTGCCAATCATTTTTATATAGAGACTCGAGATAGGGTGTAGAACCAAGCACCTGGTCAGCATTAATAAAAATACTATTGTTTTTCATTATGGTAAAAATCTTTCGGTATAACTCCTTCTTCTCGGAATCTGTTATGTGATGAATAGATAAAGAGGAAATAACAATATCGAATGTGTCAGTAAAATGATATTTCGTATAATCATCTGTAATGTATTTCACATTCGAATGATTACAAAAACGAGACTTAGCAACGTCTAACATATTTTCCGATAAATCAATTAGCGTCAATTTTGCATTAGGATATTTATCCAACATAAAAGCAGAAAAAAGCCCTGTTCCTGCTCCAATATCCAAAATATTGGGAGAACCGTTCATGATCTCCGTAATAGTTACAGGAATCGAATAAAAATCATGGAAACAAGGAATCAGTTCTTTTCTTTGGTTGTCATAGTTACGAGCAATTTCATCAAACTTAACACTCAACATATTCCGATTACTTTCCATCCCCTCAACCCCTTCAAGGTAATTTAAACATGGTTCGTTTTCTATAAATAGGTTAATCGAGATGTAGTCATAAAAGAAATATATAGAAACTATCCTCACTATAGGTATTATCTATAGATCAATAACATACTTCATGCTGGCGGCAAGAGGAATACCTCATTTTTCCTCCTGCAATGTGTGTTAGCCACCATTATGAAAGAGTTTCAAATAAAATCTCACCTGTCTGAGATAGATCGTAACCACCAATGGCTTGAAGTTCACTTTGAAAAGAGGTGGATCGAAGGATGGTAAGTATGGTATTGATCATTTCGATATTCTGTGGTGATTTAATAATCACTAGATCATATCGTTCTTTGATAAGAGGAATAAATTCCACTCCTACAATTTGAGCTGCTTTTTCAATTCCAATTCCTACATCTGCCTCTCCTTTCGATATGGCCCCAGCAACAGCTAAATGATTGGATTCCTCTACCTCATATCCCTTCACCCGAAGCGAAGAAATCCCATGGATTCTTAGTTGTTCATCTAGTAATACCCTTGCTCCAGATCCTTTTTCTCGATTCACGATTTGAATATCCGGATGAATCAAATCCCTCCAGGTTTGAATATTCTTAGGGTTCCCCTTCTGTACATACAACCCTCCCCAACGACTTATAAGATTAATAATCATATAGGAATATCCAGTCAAGATTCTTTGGACATAAGGTATATTGTATTCACCAGTATTTCCATCAAAAAGATGGGTGCTAACGACCTCTACCTCACCTCGATACAAGGAAATTAAGCTGTTAAGACTTCCTACATAAGAACGAAGAGGGCGAATCCCCTTAGCATGCTTCTCTAAATAATTAGCTAAAATATCTAAGCTAATATCTTGCCCACTAATAACAATGGATTTAGTGGAAAAATCAGCTTCCCTATTTGGTCCGGCGATTAAAATGGATTGGGCAGGTTTTTGCCCATTTTTTGCTCCTGCTTTATAGGCTTCTAAATCAACTGCATCAACACGCATTTGTCTGCCCACTCGATAGACAGGCAAATCGCCTTTTTTCACTAAGTCATAAACGGTTAATTTGGATACACGTAGAATTTGTGCAATTTCCTCGATTGTATAGGAAACATTATTCGTCATGGTTTCCTCCATATTTCTGTGATTAATCTATATTCTGTACTTCTTCAGAAAACTGTAATTTCCTTTTTAATCAAATTTGATTATAATTAGTTATAGCTAATTATAATTAGATATATCTAATTATAATATACACATAATTAGGAGGAATTTTCATGTTAAAACGTTTAGGAATTGTATTGCTTTGCTTTCTTATGCTTATCCCGCTAGCTTGCTCAAGCAAGGAGCAACCCACTTCACAATCATCGAACAATCAGTCTAATAAGGTAGAATTAATGATTTCAGCAGCCGCCAGCTTAAAAGATGCAATGAATGAGATGAAAACCGCTTTTGAAGGTGAGCATCCGAATGTGAATTTATCGTTTAACTTTGGAAGCTCAGGGAAATTAGCTCAACAGATCGCACAAGGTGCTCCAGCCGATATCTTTTTATCTGCAAGCAAGAAGGATATGGATACTCTAGAAGGTAAAAGTTTGATCATTAAGGATACTCGTGTTGATTTTACGAAAAACGAATTAGTCCTAATTGCTAACAAAAATAGTGAGCTAACTATTTCTTCTTTTGAAAATATGGATCTAAGCAAATTCAACCATCTTGCCATCGGTGAACCTAAGAGTGTGCCTGCCGGAAATTATGCAGAAGAAACCTTCCAAAATTTAAAGCTGTGGGATCAACTTCAAAATAAACTAGTCATGGGTTCAGATGTGCGTCAGGTTCTTACTTATGTAGAATCCGGAAATACAGAACTGGGAGTAGTTTATCTCAGTGATGCCCTCATTTCTAATAAAGTAAAAGTATTGGCTACCGCAAAATCCGAATGGCATAAACCAATTGTTTATCCAGGTGCTATTGTTGCAAACTCTGCTCACATAGAGGATGCCAAAGCATTTATTTCCTATCTATCAAGTGATCAAGGAAAGGAGCTTTTGAAAAAATACGGGTTTAAATAGTTCCTTAAAATTCTCAACACAAATAAAAGTAACTCATTTGTATAATTTGCGTACGAATGGGGCTTTTTAAGAATATAGAAGTTTACTTTTCTAAGGTCAAGATACTACTTTTACCAATAACCCAACATTGCGTTAAATTAGCATAATAATAATTTTAATAAATACAAACGATACATAATACTAAATGGAGGTATAACTATGCGAAGTATTCCAGCATTGTTTGAAACAACGGTTAGTATCATTCAGTCCTTAACAGATGACAAAAAAGCTCCTCTACACGTGGGAGAAGTAATGGCATGCTGGACCTATCTGGCCTTTGTAGAGGAAATTACTATTTACGAACAAATCGGACTCAATACTACAGAAGATAATGATCTACATGACATGCTACAAGAGTCATTAGATGTAGCTCATTCGCACATCGACCAATTAAGCAAATTTATGCAAATTGAGGGTGTTCCTCTTCCTGATGCTCAGCCACCTAAGCCAAACACCAATACAGGAGCCATTCCTGCAGGTGCGAAGTTGACAGATAAAGAACTAGCCAACACGATATCCATTAACTTTGTTATGGCGAGTAATATGTGTGCAGCATCTGCCAGTCAATCTCTTCGGACAGATGTCGGCATTATGTTTATACAATTTCAAATGGATAAATTAACGTTAGGGTTAAAGATGAAAAATTTAATGCAAAAAAGAGGTTGGCTTAAAATTCCTCCTTTATATTACTCTCCAGGTCTACCACAGCAGTGATAAAGCAGAAAAAGGTTTCTAAAGGAGTCTTAAATGATGGATACGATAACAAAACACAATATTAGACTTACATCTGCTGAAATTGCAAATTTATGGTCTACATATATGACAGATAGCATGTCGATCTGTGTGCTTAAATATTTTATCGCCAAAACCCAAGATACTGAAATACTTCCTGTTTTGAAATTCGCTATAAGTATAAGCCAATCACATATTCAGGAAATCACAGAAATATTCAAACAAGAAGATCATCCTATTCCTGTAGGATTTGGGGAGCATGACGTGAACATAAATGCTCCTGCATTATTTTCAGATACATTTTTCATAAATTACATACATAGTATGTCTAAGTTAGCTATGACTACTTATGGATTAGCTGTATCATCGATTGCCCGTACGGATATATATAACCTGTTTTCCAAGGCCTACCTAACCGCTAAAGATTTATATGAAACAAGTTTACAATGCCTACTATCAAAAGGATTATATTATAGAGCACCTTGTATCCCT
>DATFAS010000063.1:0-10862 GCA_035254305.1 Bacillota bacterium | reverse complement strand
ATACCCATAAAGAGTTTTATATATAAATAAAAAAGACTACCCCTCAATTGCTGAAGATAGCCTTTTCAACTACAAATTTCCGTATGTTTTTTATATCCCTAATTATAATTTATCAATTATTATTCACCTTTATCTATTATTTCACGGAAGTATCTAACAATATCCTGCATATGGTTGAGAAATGTCCATTCTTTCGAACGAAAGAAATTCTCGTATAGAGTATTAAACGCTTTAACCTCAGATTGTATTTCACGTATCCATTGATTCAAATCCTTGCTTTGTTCCACACTCAGTTGATTCTCCACCGAATGACAGATAAAGGATCTACATGTTTCATTTTTGAAAGCAGGATTCAAGCCACAGCCCTTTCCCAAAACAAAAAATTGACAGATGGAAAACTGTAAACGAAGATCGTCTACCTGGATGATAGATAATCCTGTCTTATCTATTTGCTGGAATGGATTCGAAACATTAGCTCGGATAATAATCTTGAAATCGTAAAGATCACGTCGAGGATTTCGATAAATATGCTCCCAGAAAAATTCCTCACTGTGGCAAAGTATCATCTTATAAATTTCAAAAAGTGTAAACGAAGGACTATAGCTACAACAACCAACGTGGGGTAAATCATTACTATAAGGAGCAAAATAGCTTTCGGAACAATTCACACATTGGTCGGACAAAATTTGTTTAAATTGGCTTTCCCACTCAATCATCTCATCACCTATTAAATCATATTACAAATCAAAAAGAGGTAGGTCAATGGTTCTCTCCTACCTCTTTTTTACATCTTATTTATAAAAACCTTCGGTGTGTCTTCTTACCATCATGTGTAAAAAGTACAGCTCGATCCTCAATCATAGTTTCCAAATGAACCGATTTTCCCCATAAAGTAAAGACATAAGGAAGTGTTCTCTCTAAATATTTTATATCAAGCTCCATCCCTTCATAGGAATGCTTAATATAGAGTTCACCGTTTCGTAGATAATCCCCATCATGGACAGTAAGATAAGGAAAACCACCATTCACCCTTGAAGTGACAAGTTGGTCCCTAACATGTTCCCAGGATTTATCAGTGATCGTCCAATCGCTTCCCTGCTTAGCAAATACATACATGTCAAGCTCATCTACCAATTCTTTCGTCATATAATTACGAATAAATGAAGTATCTGAGTCAAGTTCCCTTACTTCAAAAATCTTCTTACGTCCTTCTCCACCCTTGCGTCCCAAAAAGCGTTTTTCCTCTTCTGTTGGGGAATCCCACTTACGCTCAATGTATTCATACATTTTTACTCCAAGATAATAAGGATTAATACTTGTTGTAGAGGGCTGAACAACTCCTGCGTTTAATTTAGCGAATTCAATCGTTTCCTCTTCGGATAGATCAAGCTCCCTTAGAATTCGTTGATGCCAATAGGAAGCCCATCCTTCATTCATAATTTTGGTTTCCAATTGTGGCCAGAAATAAAGCATTTCATTACGCATAATGGTAAGTATATCTCGCTGCCAATCCTGTAGATGATGACTATATTCCTCAATGAATAGTAGTAAATCTTTCTCAGCTTCAGGAGGAAATTTTACCGTTCGATTCTTCTCTTTCTCTGCCTCTTCCTTTTGACGTGCACGCACATCAGGATCTAAATTCCATAGATCATCATAAGGCGAACGCCTCTTTAGCCCTCTATTCTCAGCAGGTTTATAGAAGTCACTCGTCCACCTTAATTTATTCGTAATTAAACTTGGATCAATATGCTCCTGCAAACCAATCGCTGCATCAAGGAAATTCTCAACTTCCTGTTTCCCATATACGATTTCATACTGTCGGATGCGTTCAGCACTAGCTGACATACTCTCTACCATATCTCGATTCGTATTCGAAAATCGAATATTGTTCTTAAAAAAATCACAATGTGCTAGTACATGAGCAACGATCAGCTTATTTTGAATCAAAGAATTACCATCTAATAAAAAGGCATAACAAGGATCTGAATTAATCACTAGTTCATAGATTTTGCTAAGGCCCAAATCGTATTGAAGCTTCATACGGTGAAATGCTTTACCAAAGCTCCAATGAGAGAACCTTGTAGGCATCCCATAGGCTCCAAAGGTATAAATAATATCTGAAGGACAAATTTCATATCGCATAGGAAAGAAATCAAGCCCACACCCTTTGGCGATTTCCGTTATCTCATCGATAGCTCTTTCTAATTGTCTTCTCTCCTCAGAAGTCATCCCTTTCACCTCGCAAAAGATTGGAATTGATACTTCCCTTATTAAAAACATATGATTCAACAAGAGTAATTTATGACCTGTATTTGTGAGATTAGACATATAAAAGCATACTACGAATGAATATAAGGAAGAACAGTCAAACTCATTAGATATTGCTAGCCTTAGATGGTGAATTTATGGATTTCATCTTGTAATTTCTCCGCCAATTTAGCCAATTCAATCGAACTTACAGAAACCTCTTCTATAGTGGCTGATTGTTCTTCAGCAGCTGCAGATACTTCTTGTGAACCCGCAGCTGACTGTTCGATGACACTAGATATTTCCTGAACAGCCTGTAAAACTCCAGCTACTCGGGCACCGATGTCGTTTAATATCGCTTGAATTTCATGCGTGCATTCTTCTGTTTCTTCTACTCTTTGGACAATTTTCGATAACGCATCCCCACCGTGGCGAATCATTGTTAACTGTTGTTCAACAACCTCAAGATTATTCTCCATAGTGCGTACCGTTACTGATGTTTCACTCTGGATCTCCTCTATTAGCTCAGTAATCTGTCGAGAAGAATGCTTCGACTGTTCAGCCAGCTTACGAACCTCCTCTGCTACCACTGCAAATCCTCTACCATGCTCCCCTGCTCTCGCTGCTTCAATAGCTGCATTCAAGGCTAGTAAATTTGTTTTTTGTGAGATGTCTGTAATTACTGTGATGATACTTCCAATCTTCTCCGATCTCATCCCTAACTTATGAATCGAATCGGTCGCAGAGGTAACAGTTTGCATAACAAAATTAAGATTAACAATGGCTTCGTTGATTGATTTCTCACCATGATGTGCTAGTTCCGTTGACAGCAACGCATTTTGAAATGTTCTCTGAGCCTGATTTCTACCAAGCTCCACTTTCTGAACCGCCTCATTCATCATCCTAAGAATTTGATTGGATTCTTCTGCCTGTCTTGTTACTCCATTTGCTATTTCATTTATCGTTTGAGCTATCTGCGTGCTTGAATTTCCCGTAACTTCAGCGCTTGCAGAAAGCTGTTGAGACGTTGCTGCTGTTTGTTCGGAAGTTTGCATGACTCGGCTAATTAAATCTCTCAAATTTCCTACCATTTCATGAAATGACAAAGCAAGTTGACCTACCTCATCCTTACTGTTCACTGAAAGTGTCTTTATACTTAGGTTACCTGCTGCTAGTTGTTGCACATGCCCAACTAATCTTACAAGTGGTAATGTAATATATCTGGCAAAAAGAATAATTAAGATCGTTCCAATAACTAAGGAACCCCCCACTGTTAACGCGAGAAGATAAATAATTTGTCCGGATTTATTGAAATCCTGTTCATAGGAACCAGCTGAAACAATCCAATCCCAGCTTGGATAGTATTCTGAGTAGGTAACTTTAGATTTGATATTGTTCGGATCATTAGGTAATGGCCAATTATAATTAACAAACCCATTCCCATTGAGGGCAGATTCCACAATGATTTTCCCCACTGAATTACCATCGGGATCCATACGATCCCAAATACTTTGCCCTTCATTAGTTGGATGAGCAAGTAATACTCCTTTTTTATCCATGGCAAACAAATAGCCACTGTCACCTATTTGTATATTTTTATTTAAGTTTCGTTTTCCGTCCGCGTTCTTTTCCCCTATCATTCTCATTCTTGCTTGTTCCTTAGCTTCTTCTAAAGATAGGATCCCCTTCTTAACACCCATATCTAAAGACTCCATCATTTGAATCGTTAACCGTACCTCGTTCTTTAAATCTTGCTTTGCCAGATTATCCAAACCATTCTTTGCCACATTATAACCAACGATTCCAATTAAAATGCTCGGTATTGAAATTAATAGGAAACTGATGATGATCAATTTAGTGCGGATACTCACTAGTAATTCCTCACCCTCTAGATATTCTCCATAAATTAAATTATTCAGAAAATACAGAGGATATTACTATAAATGATCGATCAAGTTGGTTTTATTTCATATATTTCGCCTAATTTGATACTATACACTTGCTTTTCATCCTCATGATAAACTAGAATTATCCTATTTTCCTCGTTGTATTCAATTAATCGTCCAATAATCACACGCTGATCGATTTGTCTTATTTGGATAAGATAGTTCGTTTGAATCCACCGACTGAACTTTTCCTTAAAAATCATACATAACCAACCATTCCATTTGTAATTTTGGCCTTATCATTCATTATTTTTGGTGCAACTTCAGACGCAAAAAGGCTATTCCTAGCAATACATTACATGGAATAGCCTTCAAATTATTTATGCTATTCGGCAACCCGGCTGTCATAGACTAAACTTTAGACCCGTGGCTTTGCGTCCTCACCTTTCGAATGAGTTTGCCTTTATCGATTCTGTTACCTTTATCATATAGTAAAATCCTCCCAAGTTCAACAGACTACTTAAGGCCTAAAGTGAGGAAAATATGAATCTTTTATGGAGGCCCATTCACCTAGCATAGGAAAAACCGCCCTTTGGCGGTTTGAAATTAAGAAAAACTCCGTATCATAGCAAAAAATTTACAATGTTGAAGATTTCAGGAAGAGAGTGCAGTCCCAGCTAACTTTACGATATTCTATAGAGATCATCTCTATAGCCTTTCTCATATTTTATTCTTCCACCTGGACCTTTGATCCCTCTTTTAAAAGCGTTTGACCACGAACAACAACTTTATCGTTTTCAGACAGGCCACTCTTTACTTCAGAGTTATCACTTGTTTCTATTCCAGTCGTTATCTCCATCTTTTTCACTTCATCATTCACAACTGTGAAAACAAATTTCTTCCCTTGATCTTCAATGACGGCATTTCTAGGGACAACTAAAGACTGATTTTGATCTGGTGATGGTAACTTCACTTGTGCAACCATACCTGCTTGGAATTCATTCTTATCATTGGCTATGGCCACTTCCATTGGGTAAGCCTTTAATTGTGAATCCATAGTAGGGCTAATAGAACGTATAGGTGCCTTAACAGTCTGATTAACGGCAGGAATGAAAACATCCACTTGATCCCCTATTTTGACAGTCTTCACTTCGTTTTCAGACAAATTTGCTTTCACTAATAAAGTATCCGTGTTGACAAGTGTCACTACAGCTGTTTGTGAAGTGGCCATCTGTCCAGTTGCTCCGGAAACTTTTGACACAAAACCAGAAATTGGTGCCGTAACGGTAGCATTTGCCAGTTGTTCTTGTGCATTCTGAAGATTAACTCTTGCTTGAGATACATTAGCCTGAGCCACATCTATATCCGACTTTTGATTCACAAGACTCAACATGGATTTGGCATTTTCATAAGATTGACTCGCATTTTTAAGTTTAACCTGAGCTGAATTCAGTCCAGTTTGGGCGTTTAATAGCTGTGTTTGAGCTTTATCCAATTCAGCCTGTGTAGCTGCCCCAGAATCAAATAATAGCTTGGTACGCTGTTCGTTCGTTTGAGCATCTATCAAGGCTTGCTGCGCTTGTGACAGAGCATTTTTTAACTCTTCTATATTACCTGCGGACTGATTCACATCATTGTTCGCCTGATCTATACTTTTAGTAGAATTCGTTTGAGTTTGTTTTAAACTTGATAGGGATACCTGCAAAGCTGCTTCACTTTGCTTAAATGAATGTTCCAAATCCGTTGGATCTAAGGCGAACAAAATATCACCTTGATCCACATGCTGACCGAGGATAACATTCAAATTTTGAATTTTCGCATTAATCTTCGGTACAACATCCACTTCTTCAATCGGAGCTAATTTTCCAGTCAGCCCTGCATTCGGATTTACATTCCCTTTTTGCACAACTGCCACTTGAACCGGCACTGTACTTGCTTCCGAGGCATTTGCGGGTTGATTATTCTTTCCGCACCCCATCAGGGTGACAGAAAGAAGCAAGGCCATTGATAAACCTAATTTTGCATTTCGACGCATGAATGCTCCTCCTTTTCGACTTTTATGAGACCTGCTGCTCTTCTGCCCTTCCCTTTTTTCGACGGGATCTACGATTTTTCATTTTGTTTCGAATATCTTCAAATAAGGTATAGACAACCGGAACTAAGACCAAGGTAATAAGCGTTGAAAAGCTTAAACCAAAGATTACAACAATCGCCATAGGTGCTTGACTTTCATTCCCCGATCCGCCCCCAACAGCAATTGGCACAACAGCTAGAATCGTTGCGAGTGTGGTCATCATAATTGGTCGCAGACGAGAAGGTCCTGCTTTCATAATCGCAGTATTTCGTTCTACGCCATCCTTGCGCAAACTATTCACCAAATCTAGCAACACAATCGCATTATTAACTACTAAACCAATTAATAGAATATAGCCAGTTATCGCATTAATACTTAATGATTTACCTGTAATAAATAACCCCACTACTACGCCAATTAATGTTGGCGGAATAGAAAACATAATAATGAAAGGATTAAACAGTGATTCAAATTGCGCAACCATGACCATATACATCAGAACAATCGACAGAATAATGGCTAACCCAAGTGAATTAAAGGATTCTGACATGTTCTTCGAATCTCCACCATAGCTAATTTGATATCCCTGTGGTAACGACAAAGCATTTAACTTCTTCTGGATATCAGCCATAACATCTCCCAATGGACGACCAACGATATCACTTGTGATTTGAGCTTTCCTTTCCTGATCTTCCCGCTGAATGGTTTGCGGTACACCTTGTTTCGAAATACTTGCAACCGAAGTCAAGGCAACCTGTGCTCCGTTTGAAGTCGTAATGCGCAGACTATTTAAATATCCGATATCTGATTGAATCGATTCTGGATATTTCAGATTAATATCAATCTCATCATTCCCTGTCCGATATTTGGTCACTGTTTGACCATTAAATGCTGTTCGAACAAAGGAAACGATTTGGGATGTTGTTAGACCATATAAATCAGCTTTTTCAGGATCTACCTTAATTTCGTATTCGCTTACTGTATCCTCCAATGAATTTTGGATATTTCGTGTCCCTTGAATCTTTGTCACTTCACTTGCTATTACCTTACTGATGTCCTCTAATGTTGCTAAATCATCCCCAGCTAAACTAATCTGTACAGGTGATCCAGAAGATACTCCCGAATTATCGGACTCTTTCACCGTAATCTCCGCACCGGGAACAGTAGAAACCGTCTTGCGTAATTCTTCAGTTACTTGTTCGGTGGATCTATTTCGTTCCTTTTTATCGACCAAATTGATTGTGATTATAGCTTTATTCTCTTGGCTCGCATTCGTTGAAGAATATCCCCCAGCACTTCCCATGGATATAGCCAAATTTTTAAGTTCCGGTAAGGATTTAGCTGCGTTCTCTACAACAGAAGTTACCTTTTCTGTTTCAACCAAAACGGTTCCATTCGGCATCTTAATGGAAACTGAAATCTGCCCCTGATCGGATTTTGGCATAAACTCCATACCGACATGTGGGACTAAAGCTGCAGCACCCACGAACAGGGATATAGTAGCAACGATCACCTTCTTGCGGTTGTTCAATGCCCAATGTAGAAGTCGACCATAGCCTTGTGCCATTTTCTCAAAACCAATATTAAACCAGATAACCGGATTGCGTCCCTTATAAGTCCCTGAATGATAAATCTCCTCATCAGTCAACTCATTTAGCCAACGAGAGCTTAACATTGGTACAAGCATAAACGATACAATAAGGGCAGCAGCATGTGAGAAGACAACAGCCAATGCCAACGGGCCAAAAATTTTCCCGGCGATACCTTGGGTAAAGGTTATTGGAAGAAATACAACGATTTGTGCTAAGGCAGAAGCCATTACAGCTGTACCAATTTGAGCAGACCCCTCCTTAGCAGCTTCAAGCATACTATAGCCTCGTTGCCGGTAACGAAAGATATTCTCAATGATAACGACAGCAAAATCGATTAATGAACCCATACCAAGCGTTAATCCACTAAGGGACATAATATTAAACGTTTGGCCAGAAACATACATTAAAGCAAACGTAGTAACAAGCGATATCGGCATTACAATCGAAACAATGAGAGCTGATTTAACGCTATTTAAGAACAGGTATAGAATCATTACGGCACACAATACCCCAAGAATACCGTGTTCTGCGACAGCAGAAACAGAATCCTTAATAAAGGTAGAGGAATCATAGGAAATAGTGAATTTGTAACCAGCAGGCAGGGTCTTCTCTAAATTCTGCAATTCCTTCTTCACACCATCCACAACCTGAACGGTATTTCCACCCGTTGCTTTCAATATTCCAAGAGTCACACTCGTATTTCCGTTATATGTTGTTTTTTGAGTAATCTGTGCATGAGTATCCTGAATGGTTGAAATATCACCTAAGCGAATACTCGCACCACCAGAAGTTGGAATCGGAGTTCGGCCTATCTGGGATACATCTTTGTACTCCCCCTGCACGCGGATTTGCATCTTACTATCGCCTTCTCGAACAGAACCAACGGACCCACTCTGATTTGTAGAAGACAATGCTTGCTTAATTTGATCAATGGTTAAACCATAGGCTTGAATTTTATTTGGATCGAGAATAACATCCACTTCACGATCCTGCCCACCAGTTATACTAACCGAACCTACTCCATTTACTCTTTCTAAAGCCTTCTGGACATTGTCTTCTGCATACTTTCTTAACACATTCGGATCATTGTCCCCAGTCAGAGCAATATTTACAATCGATTGACTATTAGGATCAAACTTAAGAATACGTGGTGAATGAGCAGTGTCTGGAAGAGATCCACGTACTTGATCCACCTTATCTCGTAAATCGGTTACACCTTGGTCAATATTCTCGCCCCAGTTAAACTGGATGATGACTTGTGAGGCCCCTTCCATACTCGTAGATTGAACACTTTTCACATTTGAAACCGTACCGACAGCTCCCTCGATCGGCTTTGTGACCAATTTTTCTACTTCGGAGGGAGTCCCTCCATCAACGGATGTGACCACCATTGCCACCGGAATATTCATATCTGGAAAATATTCTAGCGCCATTTTGGGTATAGCAATGGCACCAAACATCAACATAGCTGTAATAATCATCATGATCGTTAAAGGACGCCGAATAGCTAGATTAGATAAATTCAAATTCCTCACTTCCTTTCATATAACAACCGCAACGAATCCATGTATGAATCCTATTATAACGATAGTAAATAAAATTACCTTGAGAACAATATTAAACACACCTTAAATTTTGTACTAATTTTCTAAGGGAAATTTAAGGTTCAAATTCAAAACGTCCACGATAACAGCAGAACAATCTACGATTTGCTGTAGACCATAGACAATGGGTTAATTTCGAACGTTGAGCATTTACTATTATAAAAAAGAAGAATAAAATTCACCTTAGATATAAATTAAACCTCCCTGAGATTTCTTACTTATTTTCTTATCTTCTTTTAATGTTTCCTTTACTATTTTTTTAGGTTTGGGGCTTATACTAATTGAGACTGTCCATGTAAAGGAGGGATTCATCATGCGAAGAGTGTTAATTATTGAAGATGAGAAAAATGTTGCCCGATTTATCGAGCTTGAATTAAAATATGAAGGCTTTGAAGCAACCGTTTCCATGGATGGCCGCGAAGGATTAGAGTTTGCATTGAATGAGGAATGGGATATGATCCTTCTTGATTTAATGCTGCCAACTCTCAATGGAATAGAAATTTGTAGAAGAGTTCGTGCGGTAAAAAACACTCCGATTATTATGCTTACGGCTCGAGACAGCGTAATTGATAAGATCTCTGGTTTAGACAGTGGGGCAGATGATTATATATCCAAACCATTTGCTATTGAAGAATTACTAGCTAGAATTCGAACGATTCTCCGTCGAGTTGAGAATGTCCAATCAAAAATAGAAACATTAACCTTAACCTATGATGATCTGCAATTAATACCTGATGCTCGCATCGTGAAACGCCAGGATGACACGATTGACCTAACTAGAAAAGAATTTGATTTATTACACTCTTTTATGAAAAATATCAATCGAGTCCTAACAAGAGACATGATTCTAGAACTCGTATGGGGACATGAAAATGACGTAGAGGCCAACATTGTCGATGTTTATGTCAGTTATTTGCGTAATAAACTGGATTCAAACAATAAGGAACACTATATAGAGACTGTACGTGGAACAGGATATGTGATGAGAAAATGAACTGGTATAAGAACATGCAGATTAAAAATAAAATTATTATCCTGACCTCCCTTCCACTTTTTTTGTTGTTTTTAGTGTTTTATACCTTTCAATTTGTGACCATAGGCAAGAGTTTTTTTACTGCGGAAAATGTATTGATCCAGGGCCTAGTAACAACCTTTGAGTCTTCATTAAATGAGGATAATGTGATTGACCAAAAACAGGCTCGATTATTGAAGAATGAATTAGAAAAAAATCAAGTGGATTTCGCACATATCGATATTATCGAAGAAACAGGTCATCGATTATACGAAATCACCTATGAAAACCAACAGTTAAAAATAGTCCAAAACCCTACAAGTGGATATTACATTCCAAAATCAAAGATAAATCAACCATCAAATATTCACCGATTACCAATAACCCTGCACGGTACAACAGGCATACTGGAAGTTTATTATTCCAAGTCTATGTTATTATTCG
>DATFAS010000062.1:0-6062 GCA_035254305.1 Bacillota bacterium | reverse complement strand
AGAGTGTACATTCAATAGAAGCCATTGTAGAATAATCAGGCATCTGTTAAAAACCTGGATAAATGATGGGAGGAATTAAATATGAATGGTATCTGGATGATAGGGGGAATAGGTTTTCTTGGTGTACTATTTACCTTTCTTCATACGAACAAGATAAAAAATCAGAGATTTCTATTTTTATTAGGGATCGCTTCTTTTTTGCTGATCTCCTGCTCGGGTACTACAACACATACTAAGGATGAGAAAAAATCAGGCTCCACAGCTGCATCATCGCAAGATGCTTTGAAAGGCACTCGATTTACAACCAAGGTGACTCGGGTGACAGATGGAGACACATTCCATATCACGGTAAATGGTAAGGATGAAACGGTACGATTGCTTCTAATCGATACTCCGGAGACACATAAGCCTAATACACCGGTTCAGCCCTTCGGTCCGGAAGCTGAAGCATTTACTCGGAAGATGATCGAAGGCAAAACAATTGAGATTGAACGGGACGCAGGTGGAGATGCAAGAGATAAATACGGGAGACTTCTCTATTATGTCTATGTAGATGGCAAATCTGTTCAAGAGGAATTACTCCGTCAAGGGCTTGCCCGTGTGGCCTATATCTACCCACCAAATATTAAATATGTTGATCAATATAAAACCATCCAGTCAGAAGCACAAAAGAAAGGGATTGGTATTTGGAGCATCGAAAACTACGCAAAAGATGATGGATACCATCCTGAAGTCACTGGGAAAATATCCAGTACTTCACAGCAGTCACCACAACAACCGAAATCTGATAAACTCATGATTAAAGGGAATATCAACAATAGTGGTGAAAAAATCTATCATGTTCCTGGTAGTGCGTTCTATGACAAAACAGTTGCCGAAGAATGGTTTAACACCGAAGAAGAGGCGAAGGCAGCAGGATATCGTCCTGCTAAGAATTGAATAGAAAATTCCACATAAGAGGATAAGGGAGGATCTCCCCTATTCTCTATTTTCTTATTTTCCTCCAACAAAGTGACTTTCCATAGTCTACACTTTGTTTAAAGGTGTTGTCTAGATTTATATATCACACTAGGAAATATTGTAATAGTAAATATTGGATTTGGGTATATTAACTCCTACGGAACTAATTTTCTAATGGAGGTTTAAAAGATGCGATATACTCGTCTTTGGATTGGGTTGACGATCGTATTTGTTCTATCGTTTGCTGTACTTGGCTATTACGGTGGGCAAATCTATAACACAATGCCGCCCATCCCTAAGCGTGTTGTAACAACATCTGGCGATGTTATTATGACACAAACTGATATTGAGACCGGCCAGAATGTATGGCAGTCTATTGGTGGACAAGAGGTTGGGACAATATGGGGCCATGGAGCATATGTAGCTCCGGACTGGTCAGCGGATTGGCTCCATCGCGAGAGTTTATGGATCTTGGATGCCTGGTCCAAGTCACAATTTGGCAGAACCTATGATGCCCTAGATGACGAACCGAAGGCTGCTCTTCAAGCAAGATTACAGAAGGAAATGCGAACGAATACGTATCAGCCAGAAACGGGGGATATTGTTATATCGCCTGTAAGAGCACAGGCATTTGCTTCGATAAGTCAGCATTATGCGGGTCTATTTTCCAATGATCCGAAACTAGCAGCACTTCGGAACACTTATGCGATGAAAGAAAATACGATTAAGGATCCTAGTTTATTACCTTACCTTAATGCATTCTTCTGGTGGGCTACTTGGTCTTGTACAACGAATCGACCTGGGGATACCATCACGTATACAAATAACTGGCCACATGAAACATTAGTCGGTAATGATGCTACGGGGTCTATGGTTGTATGGTCCGTTATAAGCTTCGTCTTATTGCTTGCAGGGATTGGTGCTCTAGCATGGTATTATGCCGTTCAGAGGCACAAAGAAGAGAAAGAAGATGACTATCCTGAAAAAGACCCGTTACTTGGGCTTACTCCTACCCCATCTATGAAAGCAACAATGAAATATTTCTGGGTAGTGGGTGCCTTATGGGTAGTCCAAGTGGGATTAGGAGCCATCACTGGACACTATCAAGTGGAAGGTAGTGCTTTCTATGGAATACCGATTTCGGATTGGCTGCCCTATTCAGTAACTAGAACATGGCACACCCAATTAGGTATTTTCTGGATTGCTACAGCATGGTTAGCTACAGGGTTATACGTAGCACCTGCGGTTTCAGGCTATGAACCGAAATTTCAACGATTAGGTGTAAATTTCCTTTTTGTTTGTCTATTAATTATTGTTGTGGGCTCTATGGCTGGACAATGGTTTGCTGTTCAACAACGTATGGGATTAACAACCAATTTCTGGTTTGGACATCAGGGCTACGAGTATACAGATCTTGGCCGCTTCTGGCAGCTTTTCTTAACCGTTGGCCTCTTTCTATGGCTATTCTTAATGGCAGGTGCCCTATGGCCTGCATTCAAGAAGTCACATGAAGATCGACATTTATTAGCTTTATTTTTACTAGCTTCAACAGCGATTCCTTTATTCTATATACCAGCTTTATTATGGGGACAGCATACCCATATGGCCATTGCGGAATATTGGCGCTGGTGGTTAGTGCATCTATGGGTAGAAGGCTTCTTCGAAGTATTTGCAACCGTGGTGATTGCTTTCCTCTTTACTCGTATGGGCTTAATGCGTGTTGCTACAGCGACCGCATCAGTCCTATTCTCCACCATCATCTTCTTATTCGGTGGAATTATCGGTACGTTTCATCACTTGTATTTTAGTGGGACACCTATGGGAGTCCTGGCTTTCGGGGCAGCCTTTAGTGCCTTGGAGGTTGTACCATTGGTCATGCTGGGCTTTGAGGGGTATGAGAATTTAACACTTAGCCGTGCACGTCCATGGGTGGCTGCCTACAAGTGGCCGATCTACTACTTTATTGCTGTAGCCTTTTGGAACTTGGTTGGAGCAGGATTGTTCGGGTTCTTCATTAACCCGCCGATCTCTTTGTATTACATGCAAGGTCTAAATACGACTCCTGTTCATGGGCATAGCGCATTGTTTGGTGTATATGGGATGCTAGGCATAGGTTTAATGCTCTTCTGCTTAAGGGGTCTTAGCAAGAAGAATATGTGGAAGACAAAACTACTTAGCTTTTCTTTCTGGTGTATTAATATCGGACTTGCTTTAATGGTCCTTTTGAGCTTACTACCCATTGGGTTAATGCAAACCTGGGCTAGTGTAACTCATGGGATGTGGTATGCTCGTTCAGCAGAGTTCATGTCGCAGAGCATTATTCATACCTTCGTATGGCTGCGGATTATCGGGGATACGATCTTTGCTATTGGAGCTTTAGCACTTGGATGGTTTATTCTTGGACTAAAAACCGGATGGTCACATACGGATGAGAAGCTATCCTACCTACAAGAGAAGCCAGAGGTATAGAGGTATAAATGAAAGGTGCCCGATTGGGCACCTTTTGTCATTTATTTTATATTCTTTAAGAGCTCATTCAGGGCTCCTATTAATTCATCATTTAGTTTTCCCAACGTTTCTTTATCTAATGGGCTCACCTGGGACCCGGCAACCTCTGGGTTTAGTGGTTTTTCAAGCTTTTCATACATTTCTGGATTTCTTGGTTTTACACCATCTTCGAAGGTACTCCAGGTTTCCTCTAATTTTGGACCTAATTCCTTAACTTTAGCTGTATCTCCTGCTTGAATGGCTTGCTTTAACTGGGATGTGGTGTCTAACATTTTGGTTGCACCGGCTTTGATTTCATCTACAGGGATAACTTTACCCGATAACTCATAGAGAGAATCAATTAATTGATTATCGATTTTTAATAGGGTTGTTTTATCAATTGGATTCGCTTTTGTTGCAGCAATGGTTGGATCTAGAGCCTTCTCAATTTTTTCATAGGAATCTGCGTATTTCGCTTTGACATCATCTTCAAAAGATCCCCAAATCTCCTCGAGTTTCGGTCCATTTTCTTTGATTTTCGCTTCGTCTCCTTTATCTGCTGCCTTTTTAATTTGTTTTGCAGTTTGTAGTAATTTAGCTAAGCCTTCCTTAACACTTGTAGCAGCAGCTGGGGCCTTTTCCTTCGCAGGCTCTTCTTTATTAGTTGATGGACTTGCAGAAGGTGTAGGTGTACTTGAGCATCCGGTTAAAGTGACAGTACCCACCAATGTTAGTGCTGAAAGAATAGTAATAATCTTTTTCATTTCAATAATTCCTCCTGAATAGATATCTATTTTTTATATTTGTTGTCTTCTTGAAAAGATTTGCTTCCAAAGCAATATCATGAAGGCAATAACAACCAATAGAATTTGTGGAGCTGCACTTTGCCAAGATGGATAAAAACCTAAGAAATCAATACTTGGTAAATTTTGTGATGACGTAGATGGTAAGGTACCTGCTAATTGTAGACTATGGATTCCTAATCCCGTAAATTTCAGACATAGATAAAACACGATCAGACTAGATACTAGGAAAAATGGTCTCATAGGCAGCTTGAGTCCAATATAAAGCATGAGATAGGCAATAACTGACAAGACGACTAAACCCAGTAAAATTCCTATGAGTAAATCTTTAAGACTAATTTGGTTAACCATACCTACTATGAAAAGCACAGTTTCTGTTCCTTCTCGAAAAACGGCAAGGAAAGATAGGAATCCCAAGGAGATAAGTCTGCCTGTATCAAGTGCAGATTGGCTCTTAGTATGAATATACTGGTTCCATTCCGCGATATTTGATTTACTATGGAGCCAATAGCTCATGTACAGAAGCATTGCCGCTGCAATAATGCCAGTCCAGCCTGCAATGAGGAAATTATTTTGACCAAAAGCACCTGATGAGAATACCACTTTAACAATGACTGCTAGAATCGCGCTAACGATTAATCCAGCACTGACTCCTCCCCAGATCAATCCCTTTCCTTTTCCTTGATTGGACTTCTTAACAAATGTGAGCAATGCACCCACTACCAATAAAGCCTCTAAACCTTCACGAATTGGAATCATAGCCGCATCCCAGATGGTATAACCATTCTTCGTGCTTAGCGGGGTAAGATAGTCAATCATCTTGCCAAGAATCTTGGTCGCACCTTGGTCATCTCCACTTTGGATCATAGCATTCGCTGTTACCATATCACGCTCAGAGTCGTTATAGACGGTGGCCGATTGGGCGACAACATTACCTTCTACACTTAGCCATGACTCTCTAACTTGAGTGATGCTCTCTAGTGCAGCTTTTTGATCATGGTTTTCAACCTTTTCTTTCGTCTGCTTAAGCATGGTTACGAAGTCAGCTAACGTGATGTTCTCTTTTTTAAAGCTTTCTCCTGGAGCATATTGTCCGTTCACATATTTTTGCTCTGTTGCTTGTAGTTCTTTCAAGGCATTAATAAACTCATTTGGTTTATTTTGCATATAGGTATACTCTACTTGCCCCATGTTAGATTCAATATCCTTATATACCTTTGCAGAATCAACCTTCACCGTATCTTCGAAATCCAACCATTCCTCATTAAATTGATCATAGGTGCTCTTCGCCTCAGTGAGGTTACCCTTCTGAGCTTGTTCTAGTGCTTGATCTATGATCTTGCCGGCCTTATTCATATTATCGATTCCTTGAGTTGCCGCAGCAGTTATCATAGGCTGTATCCCAAGAAACAAAAGAAATAGTAGAGTAAACACTCCATATTTTACTCGATTAAACATTCCAGTCACCCCATACCCGCAAATGATATTCATTATCACTTCTCTATAATTGATTATTATTATCAACCGAATTATTGAATTTGTCAACCCATGAATAGTGAAATCACAATACACAGTTTTTTTGGGATCAAAAATAGGCCTACCAGATTTATAGATCTGATTGACCTAATCAAAAGAAAAGAGCCCTACTTGGACTCATAAAGATGAATAATGGATGATAAAGGGATAACGTAGGTTTCATCTCCACACAAGGTAATTAACCGACAGCTTTGATCATAATTAGCAATATAGCCATTTAAATAGATTAGGCTGTCCTTTTGTAAGATTCGAACTTTCTTTTTTTCTTTGATGAAT
>DATFAS010000061.1:0-37941 GCA_035254305.1 Bacillota bacterium | reverse complement strand
ATTAACGCATGAATTCCAAACGAGTCAAATTGATCGACAGGAGTTATTCGATCTCGTAAGTGGTAAATAGTATAAAAAAGGATCAAGGGCCGTTACAAACCCTTGATCCTTTTGTTTATATTAGCCAATCATAATTTTTCCCTTCGGGTAGCGGAAGGATTCATGTTTCTTCCTCTGTGCAAGGGCATAGGCAATCGTTAAGGGACCTACTCTCCCTGCAAACATGGTAAGGGCAATGAGTACTTTTCCTATATGAGAAAGCTCAGGAGTTAGTCCCATGGAAAGACCTACTGTACCAAAGGCAGAGGTAGCTTCAAATAAGATCATAAGAAAATCCTTCCCATGCTCTGTTATGGTAAGAAGCATAGAAATAATCATCACGACCATAGCTCCACTCATAGCAACTGACAAGGATTTATAAATCAAATCGTGCATCACTCTTTGGCGAAAGAAGACGACGTCTTCCTTTCCTTTCACCTGTGACCATACAGCTCCAAGTAAGGTTGCAAATGTGGTTGTTTTAATCCCCCCACCGGTAGACCCTGGAGATGCCCCAACAAACATAAGGAATATGGTCAAGAGCAGTGTAGGATGGGTTAGATCTCCAATGTTTAATGTATTACTACCGGCTGTACGTGGGGTGACGGACTGAAATAACGAACCGAGAAATTTTCCCATGGGAGATAAGGGTTCAAGTGTTTTTGGATTGTTATATTCAAAAATAAAAATAAGTACAGTTCCAGCTAGCGTTAAAATGGCACTTGTCATTAGGACAACCTTCGAGTGAAGGGAGAGGCGCTTGGTCAAACGGTATTCAAAAACCTCGTTTATCACTAGAAAGCCTATTCCACCAAGCGTAATTAATCCAGCCACCACTAACGATACAATCGGATCTTCCACATAATCCGTTAAACTATGAAATTCCCCCATCAAATCAAAGCCGGCGTTATTAAAATTAGAGATGGAATGGAATATGCCATAGTAGAATGCCCGACGCAAAGGCATATCAAAAGAAAAGCGGATAAACAACAAAAGGGCTCCTGTTAGTTCAATGACCGCGGTAAAGATTAAGATTCTTTTGGCAAGGCGAACGATTCCTTCTATGGAAAGATTGTTGAGGGATTCTTGGAGAAGCAACCGTTCTTTTAATGAAATCTTTTTCCCTAAAATAATGGCATAGAGGGTGGCGAAGGTCATGAAACCAAGGCCACCAACCTGAATGAGAGAAAGAATCACTAGTTGGCCAAAGAGTGTGAAGGTAGACCCCGTATCAACTACAACAAGCCCCGTAACACATGTGGCTGATGTTGCAGTAAAAATAGCATCCAGCCAGGTTAGTCCTACGCCATTCCTAGTGGCGACAGGTAATGTTAATAAGAAGGAACCTAAAAGAATAATTAAAGCAAAGCCGAGTACAAGAACCTTAGGTGGATCAAGTGTAATTCGTTTTTTTAGTATCATTATGTTTCCTACGCTTTCGTATAGCCTTAGTAAATTATTTGTAAGATGAAATAATTAGCTATACATTCTATTATTTCCTGCTTATACAATAAAAATTATTTTATTCCACAGATTTGCAAGGATAAGCTATCATAGGTAAGTGACTAAATTAAGGATGAGAGGCTTAAAAATGATGCACATCTTTTTATTAGGTGGAACGGGTCGTGTTGGCAGTCATATTCTGCAGTTCGCCTTAAATCAGGGCTATAAGGTTTCAGCGCTTGCCCGGTATTGTGAAGAAAGAAATTATGTTCAACATCCTAATCTTACCTGGTTCTATGGAAATGCTCTTCAAATCGAAGATATTGACAGGGGGATGAGGGGAGCAGATGTTGTGATTAGTGCTTTGAGTACAGATGGAACCATAACACTTTCGCAGAGTATTCCACTGATCCTACATTCCATGAATCAACATCATATAAATCGAATGATTACAATTGGAACCGCCGGGATCTTATCTAGCAGAAGTGATTCTACAGCCCTGCGCTATGAGACAGGGGAGTCAAACCGCAAACTGGTTCGTGCAACAAAAGAACATCACAAGGTTTATCTTGCACTGGAAGATAGTGAGGTTGATTATACGATTGTTTGTCCTACTCATATGCCTGATGGCGAACGTCTTGGTACCTATCGCACTGAAGCCCATTACCTTCCTAAGGATGGAAAAAAGATTCATGTTCCTGATGTAGCTGATTTGGCCTTCAAACTTCTTGAGAGCTCGAACTATCATCGTATACGTATTGGAATTGCTTATTAATGAAGAACACCTTCTGTAACATGAAGGTGTTCTTTTTTCATATTTTGTCTGCGAATTCCTCAAAATATAGATATGAAAATTGGTAAAGGAGAATTAAATTTGAGCCATCCAAGTTTTCAACTTCTATTACAGACACTCAGCCTTGTAGTTGGATTTATGGTTTGGGTTATTCTTTCAGCTTTAATGCCCTTTATTCGCGACGACATCCCATTAACGGCAGACCAGCTAGCCTGGACTACTGCTGTTCCCGTTATCCTAGGTTCTGTGTTAAGAATACCCTTCGGTTATTGGGCGAATCGATTTGGAGCACGCCGATTGTTCTTTATTAGCTTCCTCATCCTTTTATTTCCGATTTACTATGTCAGTATGGCCAAAAGCTTCTTGGATTTAATCCTAGGTGGACTATTGCTTGGAATTGGTGGAGCGGTTTTTTCCCTAGGGGTTACATCTCTTCCGAAATATTTTCCTAAAGAAAAGCATGGTTTGGTTAATGGGATTTATGGAGCAGGAAATATCGGAACAGCCATAACCACTTTTTTTGCGCCCCTTGTTGCAGCTCACTGGGGGTGGAATTATGCGGTAAGATCCTTTCTGGTCTTGGTTGCTGCGTTCGCCTTATTGAACTTTCTATTTGGGGATCGCAAGGAGCAGAAAGTGGTTACTTCCTTAGTCGAACAAATCAAAGGTGTTTATCAGAATGAAAAGCTATGGTTTCTGTGTTTGTTTTATTTTATTACCTTTGGCTCCTTTGTAGCCTTTACCGTCTATTTGCCTAATTTTTTAGTTAGCCATTTTCATTTAGAAAAAGTGGATGCTGGTTTTCGAACAGCCGGATTTATTGCCTTGGCCACTCTTATGCGGCCTTTAGGTGGTTGGTTAGGGGATAAGTTTAATTCCTTCAAAATACTAATGATTGTTTTTGCAGGGCTTACAGTTGCGGGAGTGCTTTTATCCTTCATGCCTAATCTCACATTATACACGATAGGCTGCTTAACTATAGCCGTATGTGCAGGAATAGGGAATGGTACGATTTTTAAATTAGCCCCTCTTTATTTCTCGAAGCAGTCAGGAATTGTCAACGGAATTGTTTCAGCTATGGGTGGACTAGGAGGGTTCTTTCCTCCGTTAATTCTGACCTTGCTTTTTAATCTAACAGGACATTATGCGATTGGTTTTATGGCCATGTCAGAATTTGCATTAGCTAGTCTGATTCTTGTGGTGTGGATGTACCACCAAGATCAGATGAGCTTAAAGGATCGAATTTTTGATCATGCGATAGAGGGGATTATGGTTACGGACAAAGGGGGAGTGATTCAGATGGTTAATCCCGCCTTCACCTCTGTCACGGGATATACACCTGAGGAAGTGGTTGGAAAGACGCCCGGTGTGTTGAAATCGGGTCGACAAGAGAAACATTTCTATGAAGAGATGTGGGCTGCCATTAGAGAAAAGGGATTCTGGCAAGGGGAAATTTGGAATCGTAAAAAAAATGGAGAGTTCTATTTAGAAAGGCTAACCATTAGTGCAATTAAAAATGAAGGAGGAGAAACCAAATATTACGCAGGTAGGTTTAGTGATGTAACCAATGATGGGAAATCGAAAAGCTAAGATAATGGGTGAGGCGGCCATGAATAGGGCCGCCTCACCATTTCTTATGTAGCTAGGAAAACATTCAGCCAAGCCATTCTTTATCTAGAATAGGCTTTTCTCTTCTTCAGTGCTATGTACACGTACAATGAAAAATAGCATTTTAAAACGATCAATGACATCCTCATTAACGGGATGGTTCGATAGGATGTCCTTAATTTCCCCAACAAGAATTCGCATTAAATCATGATCGCGTCGAAGCATTAGCACCTTCTCTGCTAACTCAGGGCTCATGCTAGCCTTCTCTAAATAAAAACCTTCTTCTTCTGCTTCAGCATGGGCTAAGGTTCGTGTTTCCCAGTGTTCAATTAGTGCTTCGGCAACCATCCGAGAGTGTTCAAGTCGGTTATCCTGATAAAGCTTGCATAGGATTTCAAATAGCTCATTTCCTTCTGAGAAGGCTCCCTCGTGTATGGAATGGTGTGCATGCAACTGCTTAAGAGAGGGTCCTGACATAAATAAATCTACCTCCTAATATTCTCTATTTCCCAAGTATAATCTACTTTTGTGTTGGTTAGACGATTTTTTTCTTGAATAACATGAGGTTTTTAGGAAATAAGAAGTAGAGAGGAATTTTTTGGAATCACATAATACGAATGCCAATAATCCTTTTTGAAAAGGAGATAAACAGATGGGTAGAAAAATTTCCCCACTTATGAGGAAACTAAAGTATTTTGGCAAGTCCTATGAATGGACAGGACATAGTGAATTGTCTCCCTATGGGAGGGAATCTGAGAAAATTTATCGTCGTAGGTGGCAGCATGATAAGGTTGTCCGTTCGACGCATGGGGTCAATTGTACAGGTTCCTGTAGCTGGAAAATACATGTCAAGGACGGGATTATTACCTGGGAGACACAGCAAACAGACTATCCAACAACAGGACCAGATATGCCTGAATATGAACCAAGAGGGTGTCCAAGAGGAGCAAGCTTCTCATGGTATATCTATAGCCCATTGCGCGTTCGCTACCCTTATATTCGGAGCACTCTACTGAAAATGTGGAGAGATGCTGTAAAAGAAACGGGTGACCCTGTGGCGGCGTGGAAATCCATTGTCACAGATCCAGAAAAAAGTAAGAGGTATAAACAGGCTAGAGGAAAAGGAGGGTTAGTTCGCGCTGACTGGGAAGAGATTCATACAATAATAACGGCGTCACTTATTGATACCATCCAAACCCACGGGCCTGACCGAATCTTTGGCTTTTCACCGATACCAGCTATGTCTATGGTTAGCTATGCAGGTGGGAGCAGATTTATTAATTTAATCGGGGGATCCATGCTCAGTTTCTATGATTGGTATGCAGATCTTCCACCAGCGAGCCCGCAGGTTTGGGGAGAACAAACCGATGTTCCTGAAAGCTCTGATTGGTTTAATTCTAGCTATTTGCTTATTTGGGGGTCGAATGTTCCTCAAACACGGACACCTGATGCTCATTTTATGGTCGAATCTCGCTACCGTGGCACGAAAGTCGTTGCTGTAAGTCCTGATTATGCCGAGTTCGTCAAATTTGCTGATAATTGGTTAGCTGTAAATCCGGGCATGGATGGTGCACTAGCGATGGCTATGACCCATGTCATTCTAAAAGAATTCTATGTTGATCAGCAGACCGAGTATTTTACCTCTTATACGAAGCGTTACACAGATTTGCCATTTCTTATTAAGCTGACAAAGCGCGGAGGAAACTATGTTGCTAACCGGTTCTTACGGGCAAGTGACGTAGGAATAGAGGTAGAGAATGCTGAATGGAAAAGTCTTGTGTGGGATGAATCGACACAGGGGTTTACTATACCCAATGGAACAATTGCCCACCGCTGGGAGGAACAAGGGAATTGGAATCTTCATCTGAATGATTCCATGAATCAGCTAACCGAAATCGATCCTGCTCTTACTCTTCTAGGCAAGGAAGACCAGGTGGTCATGCTAGAATTTCCACATTTTGAGGCGGATGCTAAATCAATTCTACAGCGATCCATCCCTGTGAAAAAAGTAGAGGTGGCTGGAGAAACGATATATTATACGACTGTATTTGACCTGATGTTAGCCAAAACGGGAATATCAAGAGGTCTATCGGGGGATTACCCAGAGAACTATGATGATCCACGACCCTATACACCTGCTTGGCAGGAATCAATAACGGGAGTAGATCGTAATCTTGTCGCCCAAATTGCTCGTGAATTTGCTCAGAATGCAGTGGATACCAAAGGGCGTTCCATGATCATCATGGGTTCAGGAATTAATCATTGGTATCATTCGGATATTGTCTATCGGGCTATTCTCAATCTTGTTCTATTAACGGGTTCGGAAGGTAAGAACGGGGGAGGATGGGCTCATTATGTAGGACAAGAAAAGGTGAGACCACTAGAAGGCTGGCAAACCGTGGCTATGGCAAGGGATTGGGGAGGCCCTCCAAGGCTGATGAATGGCACATCTTTTTTCTATTTTGTAACGGAGCAGTGGAAATACGAGGATCAATCGATCGAGAAGCAAATATCCCCACTGATTGATCACCCTCGCTATGAGCATGGAGCAGATTATAATTATCTCGCAGCTCGTTTAGGGTGGATGCCTTGTTATCCGCAATTCAACTCGAATCCTGTGGTGAATGGGCCATCTGTAGAGAAATCTGATGATGAGCTTGTAATGCAAACGGTAGAGCAGGTTAAAGATGGTAAACTCAAATTTTCTCTTGAAGATCCAGCAAATCCAGTAAACTTCCCTCGAGTGATGTTTGTTTGGCGGGGGAACTTAATCGGTAGCTCAGCGAAGGGTCATGAGTATTTTTTACGGCATATGCTAGGTACTCATCATGCCAATTTAAGTGAACAAAACCCAGAGCTACATACAGAAGAAATTGTATGGACACAAGATATGCCTGAAGGAAAGCTGGATTTAATGGTTGCTCTAGATTTTCGCATGAACAGTACTACGCTTTACTCAGATATCCTGCTTCCAGCAGCCACTTGGTATGAGAAATATGATTTAAGTAGTACAGACATGCATCCATTTGTCCATCCGTTTAACCCAGCGATTGCCCCACCTTGGGAGGCTAGGTCAGATTGGGATACATTTAAAGGGCTTGCTCATGCTTTCTCAGAGATGGCACCGAAATATTTACCAGAAAAGATCAAGGATATTGTCATTACACCGTTGCTTCATGATTCACGAGATGAAATGGCACAAGCGCTAGGAAAAATCCCTGATTGGTTTAAGGGTCAACACGAAATTAAACCAGGGGTCAATTTCCCAAGAGTGCATGTAGTGGAACGGGATTATGCGAAAACGTATGATAAGTTTATTTCACTCGGGCCCATGGTGAAAGAGCAAATCGGTGCCAAAGGAATCGGTTGGAGTGTAAAAGATGAATATGAGAAATTGAAAGCCATGTTAGGAACAGCTAAACAAACAGCTGAGTATAAAGATTGTCCTAGTCTCTTTACGGATCGTGATGTAGCTGAAGTTATCCTCACTTTATCGAGTACGACAAATGGATCTGTGGCCATGAAGGCTTGGGCAGCACAAGAGAAGAAAACCGGCCTTAAGCTAAAGGACTTAGCAGAGGAACGTTCTGAAGAGCATATTAAATTCCAAGAAATTACGGCCCAGCCACGGAAAGTTTTGTCCTCACCAGTTTTTAGTGGAACCGAAACTGGGAATCGGAAGTATTCTCCATTCACAACGAATGTGGATCGGCTAGTTCCTTGGCGAACATTAACAGGCAGACAGCATTTCTATCTGGATCATGAGATGATGATTGAATTTGGTGAAGAGCTTCCAACCTTCAAGGCTCCGTTACCAAAGGTTGTCTTCTATAACTATGATCATAAGCCTGAAAAACAAGGAAAAGAAATTGTTCTACGATATTTAACTCCACACTATAAGTGGTCTTACCATAGTACCTATTATGATAATCTCCTCATGCTAACGATGTTTCGTGGCGGACCACATGTGTGGATGAATGACGAGGATGCCAAAGATGTAGGGATTGAGGATAATGAGTGGCTAGAAATGTATAACCGTAATGGTGTGGTAATTGCAAGAGCAGTAGTGAGCCATCGTTTACCACGGGGTATGGCCTTTATGTATCACGTTCAAGAAAAACATATCAATGTACCTGGGTCACCAATCAGTGGGCAACGCGGAGGAACCTTTAATAGCCCGAACCGAATTCATTTAAAACCAACCCAGCTAATCGGTGGCTATGCACAGCTTAGCTTTGGATTTAATTATTACGGCCCAATTGGAGCTCAACGGGATGAAAAGGTTGTCATTCGTAAGGCGAATATGGAGGAGGTGAAGTGGCTTGAGAATTAAAGCACAGTTCGGTATGGTCATGAATCTCGATAAATGCATCGGATGTCATACATGCAGTATTACATGTAATAACACCTGGACAAACCGTCCAGGTGCCGAATATATGTGGTGGAATAACGTGGAAACGAAGCCAGGTATTGGTTATCCTAGGGAATGGGAAAACCAGGAAAAACATAAGGGGGGCTGGATTCTTCAGAACGGAAAGCTTGAACTGCGTGCAGGTGGTAGGGGAAGAAAGCTACTCAATATCTTTTATAATCCCAATCTAACACCGATTGATGAGTATTATGAGCCATGGACCTATGACTATGAGCACCTTATAAACAGCCCGGAAAAGGAGCATCAGCCCGTAGCACGCCCGAAATCCCAATTAACAGGGGATTACATGGAAATTAAGTGGGGCCCTAACTGGGAGGATGATTTAGCTGGTGTTTATAAGACTGGGAAACGTGATCCAAATATTCGCGGTATTGAGGAACAGGTGAAGTTTGAGTTTGAACAAACTTTCATGATGTATTTACCTCGTATTTGCGAACATTGTATGAATCCCCCCTGCGTTTCCTCCTGTCCATCAGGAGCGATCTATAAACGTGAGGAAGATGGGATTGTATTAGTTGATCAGGATTCTTGTCGAAGCTGGCGATTCTGTATGACAGGCTGTCCTTATAAAAAAGTATATTTCAATTGGCAAACACATAAGGCGGAGAAGTGTACCTTCTGCTTCCCACGCATTGAAGCCGGGCTTCCTACGGTTTGTTCAGAGACATGTGTAGGTCGTCTTCGTTATATTGGTTTAGTTTTCTATGATTTGGATAAGGTAGAAGCTGCTGCTTCGGTAGCTAATGATAAAGATTTATATGAGGCACACTTGGATGTTTTTCTAGATCCACACGACCCAGAAGTAATTTCTGCGGCACGTAAGGCAGGATATCAAGAGGACTGGATTCAAGCCGCACAACGATCACCTGTATATAAATTAGCTGTTGAACAACGGATAGCACTACCTCTTCATCCTGAATATCGTACCTTGCCAATGGTTTGGTATATTCCACCACTTAGTCCCTTAATGGGAGCATTTGGTGGAGCACCTGATGGAGTAGACCCGAGAGTGGTTTTCCCAACCATTGACCAAATGCGTATACCCATTGAGTATTTAGCTAATCTGTTAAGTGCGGGAGATACGGATGTGATTCGTAATGTGTTAAAGAAAATGGTGGCTATGAGAAGCTACATGCGAAGTGTAAATTTAGGCAAAGAGCCTGATATGGGTATTATTGAATCGGTAGGGTTAACACTTGAAACGGTCAGAGAGATGTATGAGCTTGCAGCTCTTGCCAAATATTCTGATCGGTACGTGATCCCCTCAGCCCATCGTGAGTTAGCAGATAATATGTATCTTGGTCAAGGAACAGCGGGGTTTAGTTTTATGGAAGGTTGCTCTGGTTGTTCTGTTCAGCATGATTTTCCCGATTTTAAACTTGGAGATGAATATTGGAGTGATTTAAGTGGACAAGCATCGAAGAATCTTTAAGCTCGCTTCTATCCTGCTTCAGTACCCTGAGGAATGGGTGCAGGACCAAGAGTTGCAAGAGGAAGTATCCTATATTGAGCATCCACAGGTTAAAGAATTGTTTTGGCGCTTTATTCATTATGTAAATGCGAAGGAACTTGAAGAACTTGGGGAAAACTATGTGAGTACATTTGATTTCAATGAAAAGACGAGCCTCTATTTAACTTATCTACTATTTGGTGATGGTCAGGAACGGGGCGCTGCTTTTGTGAAATTAAAAAAAGAGTTTGATGAAGCAGGCTTACCCATTGAAGACGAAGAGCTTCCTGATTATTTGCCTGTGGTGTTGGAATTTGCCGCATTGGCCAAAGAGGAATATGCGAGAAAATTATTTCTAATTCACCGCAAGGCCATTGATCTGCTTCATGCTGAGTTGGAATCTATTCAGAATCCATATCGTTGGATCGTCCAAGGGTGTATTCTAATCATTGATTCACTCCTGACAGAACAGAAGGCATCTTAAAGAATGGGTGGAGGGATCCTATGAGTTTAGTTGATCAATTTCTATGGTTAATTTACCCTTACATCATGCTTACTCTATTTGTTTTCGGACATATCTATCGTTACAATACGGACCTATTTGGTTGGTCAGCGAAATCTAGTGAGTTCTTGGAGAAGAGCCAACTCAGAATGGCAAGCTTGCTGTTTCACTGGGGGATTCTTTTTGTTTTCCTTGGACATGTTGCAGGAGTTCTCATTCCGAAATATATTTATTTATGGCTTGGTATACCTGATGAGCTTTATCACTTTGGGGCGATCTGGGGTGGTGGAGCAGCAGGAGTTATCACCATCATTGGGGTATTCTTACTGTTTGGACGACGAGTTAGCGTGAAGCGCATTCTAGTCAATAGTGGAAAAAGCGATTTTATTGTGTTAACACTATTAATCATTGTTATTCTGACTGGATTTACGAATACGGTCGGCTATACTGCTACAGGTGGAGAGTTTGATTACCGGGAATATATTGGGCCATGGTTTCGCGGATTACTCACGTTTAGCCCGTTACCACAACTGGTGGCAACAGCCCCATTAGGGTTCCGAATTCATATCCTATGCGCTTTTCTACTATTTGGGATTTGGCCTTTCACCCGCTTGGTTCATGTGTGGAGTGCTCCTTTAACTTATTTAAACAGGCGCTACGTCGTCTATCGAAGTATGAAGCCAAGAAAATTATAGCCATAGCTACCATGTTTGGAAGGATTGAGAAGCCGAACATGGTTTTTTCATTTTGCTAATTGTATGAATAAATGTGAGCAATATCACAATAATACACCTTGAATTTTGATATTATAGATCTGTCCATTTTTTAAGTGAAACTAAAATTACCACTACATCTTGGTTTTATTTATAATTCTACCTGTTGTCCCAAGGTTAAAGAATTTTTGTAGGAGAGATAACAATGATTAGATCTACTTCTCAAATGCCTTCTTATCTAATTGAATCGTTGAAACAAATTAGTACTCCAAAACAGTACAAAAAGGGAAGCCTGCTATTTTCTCATGGGACGAAGGCGGATCATCTTTATCTTATCCTTTCAGGAAAGGTGAAGCTGTTGATGACTACTCCTGATGGCAAGGAAATCATTCTGTCGTTAGCCCAAGCGAATGATTTAGTTGGGGAATCTGCTCTGTTTGTATCACAGACCATGCATACTTACAGTGTTCAGGCATTGACCCGTGTGCAGGTGGGACTTATCCAGAAGAACACACTGGAAGAAGAATTGTATAGAAGCACGAAGCTAACGGATGAATTCTTGAAATGGATGGGAACAAGAAATTGTAGAATGCAGTTAAGAATTCGAGATTTACTTCTTAAAGGAAAGCAAGGAGCTTTATATTCTACCTTGATCCGTATGGCCAATAGCTATGGCAGATGGGGCGAGAAGGATGTAACAATCGAACTACCTATAACGATTAAAGATCTAGCTGGCTTAACAGGAATGCAGCGAGAGTCTGTTTCTCGGTTAATGAAGGAATTACGTGAGAAAGAGATCATTACGATTAATGATGGATATATTACGATTCATCAGATTAATCTCTTAAGAACAAGCATTGATTGTGAAACCTGCCCATTAGAATATTGCCAAATTTAGTTTTTTTATTTAGGTCAACCTCCCTTTTAAAGTTTTTTTCAGTTAGAACGATTAATTATAGGCACAATTGAATAAAGAACCCCGTATGATAGGTATAAAATTTGATCATACGGGGTTTTTTATGTCAGATGAAAAATATTTGATTTCTTTACTCCAACGTTTAATTAAACAGGAGCCACGATCAGCGGTCTATTGGTATTTTCTTGCGGAGGCTCAAAGTAAAGCAGGGAGAATGGATCAAGCATTGGTTGCAGTAGATACGGCTTTATCCTTACCATCTCCCTTTCCCTCAAAGGAAAAGTTAATTCGGTTGAAAGAACTATTGATGCCAACAATCAGCTCAAGAGCATGGAGACTCTATCCTGCTTCGTTAAAAACTGTAAAGGGAGTGAAATGGGGATATATTAATGACAAAGGTCAATTTGTCCTGCCCCCGAACTATAACTATGCTTCTGAATTTGCAGAGAATGGTCTAGCCGTGGTGGCAGTCCATAACTTAAATGGATTGATCGATGAAACAGGAAGATTTGTTGTGGCACCAAAGTATAGTACGATTACGGAGTTTGCTGAAGGGCGAGCAGCTGTGGCAGATGATAAGGGTTTTTATGTAATCGATGAAAACGGTAAACAGTTAACGACTAAGCCCTATAGTTTTATTGGCCAGTATCATGAAGGAAGAGCAATGGCTAGTCAACTTGTTCAGGGTAGTGATCGATACGGATATTTGGACTTACAAGGTAGAGAGGTGATTCCTCTTCAATTTGAATCGGCAACTGATTTTATGAACGGGAACGCCGTTGTTGGTGTAAAAGAGGGGGAATATGCCCTAATTAATAAGCGTGGAGATAAGCTTCAAACGTATAAATACCCTTTTGTTGGCAATCAGGGAGAAGGTCTCTTCGTTTATCAAAAGGAACCAAATGGGAAGTATGGATATATCGATGAAAAGGGGAATGTTGTACTTGATACTCAATATACAGGAGCCCAGGCTTTTATAGAGGGAAGGGCTGTTGTGAACAGTTCAACAGATTATACTAATAAATTTGGGCTTATTGATAAAAAGGGAAGAATGGTAATTCCGACACAATATAATGACATCGATCGTTTAGGTGAGCAAAGAGTGGCTGTTGGAATTGCTAACGATGTGAATAAACCCTATTTAGGCTCGAGATATGCACTTGCTGATCTAGATGGGCATTTCCTAAGTGATTTTAAATTCAATACAATCCTAAGCTTCAAGAATGGTTTATCCTCAGCCAGCGATGAACAGAAAACCTTTTTTATCGATCGATCAGCTCAAACGGTTCAACGTTTACCAATCCTATCAGGAAATGGAACGTTAGCCATCGAAGGAGATCTCATACGGGCAAATGTAGATCAGCGCACCTACTATCTAAGTCCAGAAGGGAAGATTGTTTGGCAACAAAATACACAAATTCCACTGAGTACAAGGTTGAGTGTAAGAGAAGAAAAATATAAACCCAATAAAGACTATCTAGTCTATTATCCACAGATTGAGGGGATAGGCAATCGTGAGAAGCAGCACCAGGTCAATCAGAAATTACGCTATTTATCATTGGTGAAGCCAGTTGATCCTCATGCACAGCTAGAATCATCCTATACTGGGGATTTTGATATCACCTTTTTTCAGAAGAATCTTATTGTCCTGGAATTGGATGGGTATGACTATCCTTTTGGAGCAGCACATGGTATGCCAACGAAAGTTTATCCTCATGTGGACCTTGTAAGTGGGCAATTCTATGTGCTTAAGGATTTATTTAAACCGGGAAGTCATTATGTGCAAATATTAAGTGGTATTATTGGTAATCAGATTAAAAATAATGATGAGTATTCCTATGTTTTTCCAGATAGTTATAAGGGGATAAAAGAAGACCAGCCATTCTATGTGATGAAGGATACCTTAAATATCTATTTCCCCCCCTATGAAATTGCCCCTTATGCTGCAGGTTTTCCCACATTCCGAATTCCGTTTCAAGAAATCATGAAAATCATCAATGAAAATGGTGAGTTTTGGAAGTCGTTTCATTAAGATTGTAAATCCCCTGATTGTAAAATAATAAGCAAAGAAGGGGGTAATGAAATGCAAACTTATTTTTCAGATGTTGAGGAATTATGGGGTAAAATTCAAGAAGTCGGTGGGAGTATGGTTAAGGATTTCGAATTGACGAAGTATGGCGATCAACCCGAAGAGGTAACCGGATATGCACTCATGTATTCGGGGATCACACATGATATTTATAAGGTGAATAAAACGGTTGAGATGCTCTACAATAAACTGAAAAACAACGGACTTAAGAATAACATTCACTTGGTCAAAAGAAACATCCATAAAACCGAAAAATACAAGGAAGCAAAAGAGGAATATGTCATTGAGCTTTATCCTGGAATGTATAAGGCTTAAATGAAAAAGAGGGGGACTTATGGTTGACTTATGGTCCCTCTTTTCACGTTTAGTACATAGGAAAGTATAAGTTCATAATAGCTTTGCGTCTTGTGCAAAGGTGCAACCAAGTTTTACTTTGGTTCCACTTGTTGTTCGGTATTTTTTTGTCCACGTGTGATGGGACGGCCGTTTACCATAGGAATGATGAATTTCCCTTTGCTTAGTTTACTAACTACCTTTCCTCTCTTTGCCGCCTTTTTAATACTCTCCCTTTGTTTTTTCATTTCCTGCAATTTTTTTCTTCGTTTCTTGTCCGCTTTATCGGTCATTGCACTAGCCCCCTATCATGAGTTTGCTTTTGTAATATTTATAGGCTTTCCCTTATTTCTTGACCCATTCAATGGTTGTTTCACCAAGATCCCAGCCTTTGATCTCTCGCCATTTAATCGTATTTTCTGAAGTCATTTCCCCTGTTAAGGTGACTGTACTATCCACGATTCCTGTTAATTCAAGAATGATGGTTTTTTCTTGGAATTGGATCGAATATTTCGCCAGCATGTTCATTCCATTGGATTTGAATTTTAGTGTGCCATCCTTCTCAAAGGTGATTTGGGCGTGCCCAAGCTTTGGAGAGGTCATTTCCCATGAGCCTACTATGCTTTGGGGAGGGATCGCATTCGGATCTGCTTTGGTTGCAGCAGGGGGAATTAGGGCTTTGTTTTCTTCTTTCTTAGGAGAAGTATAAATGATAGCCGCGGAAAAAACAGCCGCACCAACGATACACGTAATAATGGAGATGAAAATAGATTTAAGCAATTTTTTTTTGCCCATTACGAAGCCTCCACCATGTGTTTTCTTTCTTGAGGATACCATTGATGGGAATAAATTTCGACATTTATTTTCATTCCAGATAAAAACATTATGTGGTAATATATGGAATATAATCGTGAGGAGATTGATGAATGATTAATATTAAGCTAGAGGTGGTGGAAAGTTGCACGATCGAAGGCAAGCAGCCGCCCCGAAAGGGATCGATAAGGAATCTATAGTGCTTCAAATAACTGGTATGACATGTGCAGCTTGTTCAGCAAGAATTGAGAAAGGGCTTACTCGCATGAGTGGGATCGTGATGGCCAATGTGAATTTAGCTTTAGAAACTGCCCATGTGGAGTACCTACCTTCTGAAATCTCAACTCAAAACATTCTGGATAAGATAAGCCAATTAGGATATGAGCCAAGAATTAAAAATGAAGGGGAGGGTGCTGTAGATGAAGATTATAGGCAAAAGGAAATCGTCAGGCTAAAGAATAAGTTGATTTTATCTGCTCTCTTAACCTTCCCTTTACTTTGGAGCATGGCTAAGCACTTCTCCTTCGCACGATTTATATGGGTACCTGATCTTTTTATGAACGCTTGGTTTCAATGTTTGTTGGCTACGCCCGTTCAATTCTTGATTGGTAGGCAGTTTTATGTAAGTGCCTATAAGGCACTTCGCAATAAGAGTGCCAATATGGATGTATTGGTTGCTCTTGGAACCTCTGCTGCTTATATTTATAGCTTTATCTTCACTCTTATTCATTATAGACAAGCCCGCCCTATGGTTGTGATGTATTATGAAACAAGCACTATTCTCATCACCTTCATCTTGTTAGGTAAATGGTTAGAGTCTTTAGTTAAAGGCAGGACGTCAGAAGCCATCAAGAGGCTAATGAACCTTCAAGCAAGAGCAGCAGTTGTGATACGAGATGGGAAGGAAATATCCCTCCCCATCGAGCAGGTAATGGTTGGAGATAAATTGGTTATTAAGCCAGGGGAGAAGGTACCAGTAGATGGAATTATACTAGAAGGGGTATCTAGTTTTGATGAATCAATGATCACAGGAGAAAGTATGCCGATAATGAAAAAAATAGGGGACCCTGTTATTGGAGCAACTGTGAATAAACATGGTGTTCTACAAATTCGAGCAACAAAGGTGGGAAAAGATACAGCATTAGCTCAAATTGTGAAAATTGTTGAGGAAGCACAAGGGTCTAAGGCATCTATTCAAAGGATAGCTGATCAAGTTTCTGAGGTGTTCGTTCCGATTGTTGTCACGATGGCTGTGCTTGTATTTTTTGCTTGGTATTTCTTCCTAGCTCCCCATAATTTAGCTTACGCATTAGAGAAGCTGATGGCTGTTCTTGTTATCGCTTGTCCCTGTGCTCTTGGCTTAGCCACTCCAACCTCTATCATGGCTGGTTCAGGTAGAGCTGCTGAACTCGGAGTTTTATTTAAAGGTGGAGAACATTTGGAAGCGACTCAGAAGATTAATACGGTTGTTTTGGACAAAACAGGAACAATTACAAAGGGTAAGCCAGAATTAACGGATATAATCAGTATGGTGACGGATCAGAAAGAATTCATTCGACTTGTTGCAAGTGTGGAGAAGAACTCGGAACATCCTTTGGCAGAGACTATCGTAGAACGTGCAAGGAAAAAAGGAATCGATTTATATCCTACTACTAAGTTTAAAGCGTCCCCGGGTTATGGAGTCCAGGCCACCGTTGCTGGTAATGAGTTATTAATAGGGAATCGTAAATGGTTAAATCGCTTTGAGGTTGATTTCCAACCAGCTATGAAACAGATGGAACAACTAGAACAGAAGGGGAAAACAACTATACTAGTTTCTATTAATAGGAAATATGCAGGGATAATGGCTGTTGCGGATACAATAAAACCAAGTTCAAAGAAGGCGGTTAGGTGTCTTCAACGGCTGGGAATCCACGTTATTATGATAACAGGGGATAATCAACGTTCAGCAGCTGCTATTGCACAAAAGGTCGGTATTCGTCATGTTTTGGCTGAAATTTTGCCGGAAGGAAAGGCAGAAGAAATTAAGAAGCTACAGGCAAAGGGGCGTTTCGTAGCCATGGTAGGGGATGGTATGAATGATGCGCCTGCCTTAGCAACAGCTGATATCGGTATGGCAATGGGAACAGGAACGGATATTGCTATGGAGACAGCTGATGTAACCTTAATGCGATCAGACTTAAATAGTGTGGTGGATGCCATACTGATGAGCCAAAAGACGATGATAAATATAAAACAGAATCTATTCTGGGCTTTCGCTTATAACTCAATTGCCATCCCCATAGCTGCATTAGGGTTTCTAGCCCCCTGGGTTGCGGGTGCATCAATGGCATTAAGCTCTGTTTCCGTTGTCCTCAATGCCCTACGTCTGCAACGAGTGCGATTATAAGATAAAGAAAGGGAATGGTTAACATTCCCTTTCTTTAATCTGATTCTGAATGGTTTAGACTACGAAATCTGCGCAGACAGAGATAGATGATTGAGATTAGCAAAATGACGATGAGCAAGAGGATCCAATTGTAAGGACTATGTATATAATTCACAATAAAATGTGCATTCTCACCAAAATAATAACCAAGGGTAATAAAGGCTAGAGCCCACAGAAACCCTCCACTATATGCATACCCCATAAATCGATAATATCTCATTAAATTAATACCTGCTGTAAAGGCAGTCACATGGCGAACACCAGGTATAAAATATCCTACCATAAGCACAATTGGCCCATATCTTTCGTACCAATGATTTACCCTTGCTAGCTTTTTCTCTGTTAAACCAATTCGTTTACCAAAACGGGTTAATAGAGGCAGTCCAATATTCTTGCCAAGGCTATAAGAAATGGTCATTCCAATAGCTGAGCCAAGAAAAGAAGTGATCAAGGACGGAATAAATTCGAGCTTGTTAATATAGATGAGATATCCCACAAAAGTCATGATCGTTTCATCAGGAAGGGGGAGCCCAACAATACCAAAAACAAGGCAAAAAAATAAGGCTATGTATCCATAATCCTCCAGAAGGGAGAGTGCAATATCTTGAATAGCAAAACACATCCTTCCTCTTTCTCTATTCTAACATCGTAATGGTTACACAAGATAAAATCAATAACGTTTCTTCTTCAAGTTAGAACAACCTTTTAGGAAGGAAAGAAATAGCTAAAATGATCTAGCCATATGGGGGCTATCCCTTTCACTCAGAAAGCTATTACGGGCCTGAGTATAAGGGATAGTGATTCAAGAGCTGAAGAAACCTTTACCTCTTTTCGATCAATTGCTCAAAATGCGCCGCAAGCTTTTTGTGGTATAGGTATTTTTGTTTGGAACGTTCATATTCTCTGGATGTTTTTTCAATCTGACGACATTTATGTTCATAATGTGCACATTTCTCCTTTACTGTGCGATACATATTTAACATCTCTGTTTTGTCCATCCCTTCACCCTCCACAATCGGTATTTTGCAACTATGTTTACAATATATGCCATAAGGTAAGAAACCTAAATAATTAAATAGTCTATTTCTTTCCTATCCCTTTCATAAAAAAATAATGAACTGCAAATAATGGAAGAAGATATACGGGAGGAGGTGCGATTTATGTTTTCTTTTTTTAAATGGAAAAAGGAAAAAAACAAACCTCTTACAAAGCAAGAAGATGAATTTGCTATTACTATTTTTGCTTCTGTGGAAGATAACATCAAAAATATTAAAAATATGTTTGATTCACCTAGTGATCTTGTGATTCGCAGATTGAGTTTAGGGAGTAGAGGTCACGAATGTGCCTTTATTTATATTGATGGATTGGTCAACGAAAACCTAGTTAATGGGCTGATTAAGAATACTCAATTCAAGATGAATCAAACCAACACGATCCCCACCGACCCTAGAGAAATTTTGGTTCATCTAGAGCAAGAGGTGCTTTCTGTTCAGGAAATTAAAAAGGTTAGTACGCTTGACGACATATCCCTATCTATTCTTTCAGGTGATACTGCTTTGTTCGTCGAAGGTACGCAGACGGTACTTATTATTGGAAGTAAGGGCTGGGAAGGTAGAAGTGTAGAAGAGCCTATTACAGAGGCACTTGTTCGTGGGCCTAGAGAGGGGTTCGTTGAAAATATACGGACAAATACGGCACTCATTCGGCGTCATGTTCGTGATCCAAATCTTCGGTTTGAAACCTGTAAAGTCGGTAGACGATCCAAGAAGGATGCTACCATCGTCTATATAAAAGGAGTATCTAACCACGAGATAGTAGAAGAAGTAAAACGAAGAATAGCGACCATAGACATGGATGATGTTCCAGAATCTGGATTTGTAGAGCAGTGGATAGAGGATAACTTTCTATCTCCCTTTCCCCAGGTGCAAAGTACTGAACGACCAGATAAGGCTACTGCGGCTCTTGTGCAAGGGAGAGTGATCATCCTATTAGACGGTACTCCTTTTGTTTTAATCGTACCTGTAGCACTGATTAATTTGCTGCAGTCACCTGAAGATTATTACGAGCGTTGGATGATTGGAACTTTACTTCGTATTTTGCGTTATACAGCAGCCTTTGTGGGATTATTTTTGCCATCAATTTATATTGCCCTTGTATCCTTTCAGCCGGGTATGATTCCATCAAAACTGGCCTTCTCGATTGCCGGTACACGGGAAGGTGTTCCTTTTCCTGCAGTTATTGAAGCCTTAATGATGGAAATGACGTTGGAGCTACTCCGAGAGGCTGGAATTCGGTTGCCTAAACCTATCGGACAAACGATTGGTATTGTAGGTGGTTTAGTGATTGGACAGGCTGCTGTTTCTGCCGGAATTGTAAGTCCGATTATGGTAATCGTTGTATCGATTACGGCGATTGCAAACTTTGCTTTGCCTACCTATAGCTTTGGAATTTCGATTCGAATTCTTCGTTTTTTCATGATGCTTGCATCTTCAATCTTTGGCCTATATGGTGTCATATTGGCGTATATCGTGATCAATATCCATGTAGCCAACCTGAAGAGCTTTGGGGTGCCCTATACCACACCTTTTTCACCACTATTTCTTAGTGATTGGAAGGATCTGCTTGTTCGCGCACCGCTAACCATGATGAATAAACGTCCTGAAATGTTTAAAACAGATGACCCAATTCGTCAAGGAAAGGGAGATCAATCATGAAGAACTTCCAATATGGGGATGAACATATCGGATATAAAGAAATTTTCTTTGGGGTTTCAGCTATGGTGATTGGTCAGGGGATCTTAACTCTTCCTCGGATTTTGACTGAAAAGACGGAATCAATTGATGGATGGATGTGTATTGCATTAGGAGGTTTATTGGCCATTGTTTCGGCTTGGGCTATAGCAAAGGTCAGTTCGTACTACCCTAATCAACCATTTACCGATTACGTTAAAGTATTAGTGACCAAACCGATAGGGATTTTTCTTATCGTTTTCTTTTTTATTTATTCAGTAGGCTTTGTAGGTTTTGAGGTTCGGGCATTAGCTGAAGGAACGAAACTTTATCTCTTCGATCGGACACCGGTTGAAGTCATTGCATTATCCTTTTTCCTAGTTATTATTTATGCGGTGTCGGGTACAAGGGTTGCCCTTCTACGATTAAACCTGATGTTTACTCCAATCGTTTTAGGTGTCACATTTCTTATTTTATTAATGAATCTTGGGTTTGTGGAGAGGGAAAATTTTCAGCCTCTTTTTGTTTCCTCATGGAAGAGTATCTTGAATGGAACAAAAGATACAGCATTTTCTTTTTTAGGGGGAGAAATTCTTTATTTCTATGTGGCTTTAATGCGCAATCCGAAGCAGGCTCCTAAAGCAGCCTTGCTTGGGATGATCATGCCTGTTCTTCTTTATATTATTATTTTTCTTTCCGTTGTTGGACTTTTCGGACCCGAGGTGACTCGAGAAATTATGTATCCAACTGTTGAGATGGCCAAGGAAGTAGAGGTTCCCGGAGCTTTTCTTGAGAGATTTGAATCTTTGTTTAATACCGTTTGGATTATGACCGTATTTAATACGGCTTCTATGGGTTATGATCTATGCTTGATATTAATTACTTCATTAATACGCAAAGGAAAAAGAAAAACCTGGATCATTCTGTTATCTCCCTTTATCTACTTGTTAGGATTAATACCAAAGAATATGAATCAAGTGGCAAAAGCTTTGGATTATGTCGGTTTTATGGGAATCTTCATTAGTTTTATTTTGCCGTTTATTCTTCTATTGGTTGTGGCTTTGCGAAAGGGAAAAAACTATGCGTAGGGTGTGGAAGATTATCGTTGTGATTCCCTTCTTTTTCTGGATGACTGGTTGTTGGGATCGGGTGGAAATTGAAGAGAGAGGATTTGTCGTTGGGGTAGCCATAGACAAACCACTAAGTGCAAAGGGGAAAGAAGAACTGACTAAGGAGGCACCAAATAAACCCCAAGCCAAAAATCGCTATGCAGTAACCTATCAAATTGTTGTTCCGGCCAACGTAACCAAGGAAGGTGTAGGGGGAGGAGGAAGTGGCGGCAGCGGCAAGGGGAAGGCATCCATGAATATCACCTCAGAGGCGGATTCCATATTTGAGATTGGCAGGGAAATGTCCACAAGGACAAGCCGTACGCCCTATTTTGAACATCTCAAAGTTATCGTTGTTTCTGAAGAGGTGGCGAAAACAGGAGAACTTCCAACTGTTCTCGATTTTTTTCTGCGTAACCCTGAGATGAGAAGAGGCACAGTGATGTTGATTTCTAAAGGCAGGGCGAAGGATGTTCTAGAGGTAGAACCACCGAATGAGAAGCTACCTGCCATTTATCTCCAGTCTGTCTCTCGAAATACATTTAAGGCGGCCCGTATGGAGCCTATAGTTAGAATAGGTAAGCTGCAGGGATTTATGTTAAGTAAACAAAGCTATGTGATTTCTGCAGTTAGCCCAAGTGAGAAGGAGGTTAAGATAGCTGGTGAAGCCATATTTCATAGTGTAGATAATAAGATGTTAGGATATCTAAATGAAGAGGAGACGGAAGGACAAAATTTCTTAAGGGGGAAGGTAAAAGGTGGTTTACTTAAGATTCCGGTTAAAGATAATCTAGTGACTTATGAAATCAAACGTGAGGCAAAGAACATAAAGGCTCAAATCCAAGGAAAAGACAATATTCACTTTACAATCCAAATCAAATCAGAAGGCAATATTGCGGAATCAATGGTTCATCTGGATTTCTTACAACCCAACCGAATTCCTAATCTTGAGAGATTAGTTGAGAAGGAGATCTTGCGCATGACCCAGGATTCCATAAATAAAATACAAAAGGATTATAAAGCCGATGTCATTGGGTTAGGAGAGTATTTGGAGAATCATCACCATGACTTCTGGTTAAAGGTGAAGGATAACTGGGACCAGGGAGAAAATTATTTTTCCAAATGTAAGATTGATGTGGAAGCAGATGTTCGAATTCGAAATGTAGGGATTATAGACCATGCTGCAAATCAGAAGGAGTAGGGAAAATGAACATCAAGGAGATGGTCTTAGGTTTCCTTCCCTCTGGAATGGTGCTTATCATGGCTTCGTTAACCGTTCTAATTCCTGGGGGATGTTATTATTTAAGTAAGAAAATATATTCAGCAGGGAATCCGCCATGGAAGAGAAAGAACTAGGGAGCTATGGAAGAATAGCTCCTCTTTCGTTTGGGGCCTGAAGAAAGTATAATGGAGTCTAAGGATTCATGGGATAAATAGAATGAGAAGGAGACAAAGGAAGTTGATACCCTTTATCAAAGAGTTTGCGAATCGTTTTGATGAAGATCGAGTTTTTGATTTATCTGCACAATGTGCCTATTATTTTTTATTTTCCCTTTTCCCCTTTTTATTATTTTCGATTACATTACTAGGTTTTTTACCCTTAAGTTCGAATGATCTGATAAAATTAATTGCAGAACATGCCCCTGGTACCACCAATGAGCTCATTGAGAAAAATATTCGGAGTATATTGGATGTAAAACGATCCGGACTGCTTTCCTTTGGGATTTTGATTACACTATGGTCATCTTCTTCTGGCATGGATTCTATGGTAAAAGCCATCAACCGTGCCTATCGAATTAGAGAAGAGAGATCTTATATTCGATCGAAGTTACTATCTATTTCCTTAACCTTTGGGATGATTCTTGCTATTTTCTCAGCCCTTGTTTTGACCGTTTTTGGAGAAAGAATCGAATATTATTTACATACCTATCTTCATTTACCGGAAACAAGTATTTTTATATCCAATACATTCCGTTGGATTGTAAATCTTGCCATTCTTACTTTGATGTTTTTAGGTTTGTATTATATTGCTCCGAATACCTGTTTAAGGTGTAAGGACGTAATTCCCGGAGCTATCTTTGCTGCTCTTGGTTGGTTATTTGCCTCTTTAATTTTTTCTTACTATGTTAACCATTTTGGTAACTTTACTGAGACATACGGGAGTCTTGGAGGGGTAATTATTATGATGATTTGGTTTTATTTGACCGCTCTCATTTTAATTGTAGGTGGGGTGTTGAATTCTGTGATTCCCACTATGAGGAGACGATAAAGGATTTGAGCATGGGGCGGAAAAGGGAGAGAGAAGATGCACATACATTTACAAGATTGGATTTTACAATATGGTTATGCAGGAGTATTTTTTATTATTTTCATGGAAATGATAGGTATTCCTTTCCCTGCAGAAACGACACTAACTTTATCTGGTGTTGAATGGATGTTAGGGGATTTTTCCTTCGTTCCTCTATTCTTAACATGTGTGATTGCTAATATTTCCGGTTCGAGCATTGCTTATTTGATTGGGCGATATCTGGGACGTCCAACAATACTTAAGTTTGGGAGATTCGTCCGATTAACAGAGCAAAAGTTAGATGCTGCAGAAAAGAAATTTCTACAATATCGAATTTTGATTATTATTGGTTGTAAATTTATTGCGGGGATTCGAATTTTAATTCCCTATATGGCAGGAATTAATCGAATGTCTTTTGCTGTTTTTTCATTCTATAATACCATCGCAACGATTCTTTGGGTGAGTACTTTTCTATTTGTCGGGCATTCACTTGGGCTTGCGTGGCATAGATTTCACAGAGAACTGAATCGATATTTTATTCCGGTTGGTATCGCCTTGGTTTTAGGGGCTATTATTTATTATTTTTGGAAAGCCAAAAAGAAACGAAATCAAAATCAGGATACAGGTTCTACAAAATCTGAATAAAAATAGAGCAAAAAGACCACCTTTGAAAAAGAGGTGGTTTTTATATGGTTGATTCGTCATGGGTTTCCTTGATCCCTTTTCTCGTTGTTATTCCAATGGCCATTTGGTTAAAAGAGATTCTTCCGGGGTTAGTGCTTGGATTACTTGTAGGTGCATATATTGTGTCTCCTACATGGTTAGGAGGGATAGAGCAAACAGTCCATTATATTATCCATACCCTTTCTAATCAGGATAATATAAAGATTGTTAGCTTTCTCTATTTGTTTGGCGGGCTGGTTGGTATGATGCAAATCTCGGGAGGGATTAAAGGATTTGCGAATTGGGTGAGCCGCAAAATCCATACACAAAAGGGGTTTTTATGGTTGATTTGGCTCACCATCCCTTTTACCTTCATCACACCAATGTTTCGAATTATGATGATTGGCCCCGTTCTAAAATCACTATATCAAAAGGTTCAATTAAGCAAAGAGAGAGTAGGCTATACCATGGATGTGTCAACAGAGCCTATTGTTGTACTATTGCCAGTAGCCACTGCTTTTGTTGGTTTTATGGTATCTGTCGTTGGTGGGTCTATGGAGCAAAATAAAATAACCGGATCTCCTTATCATATCTTTCTAAGTAGTCTTCCTTATAATTTATTTGCTTGGGTGACTTTATTGGTAGGGTTGATTACCACCTTTGGTAATGGGTCTAAAATCAGTGGAGATGTGCCAAGGCCAGGTATTGAGCAACAGAATGATTTGCATCGTGCAGGAATAGAAAAGGAACTGTCCGCAGTCAGAGCTCAGCCGTGGCATTTGATCTATCCGTTGTTTTTATTGCTATCCTTAACGATCTCCTTATTATGGCAGAATGGGCGCGAGCAGGGTGTTACTTCCTTCCTAGGAGCCCTTGCTAAGGCAGATGCTACTTTTGTTATGTTTATAGCCGTCTTAATTACATTGTTATTAACGCTGGCTTTTTATCTTTTCCGCAGGCAACCTTTGCAGGAATTACTGTTTCATTTTTTCGATGGTGGGAATCAGTTGATGACGGCAAATATTCTACTGATCTTGGTCTGGTCACTCTCCCTTGTCGCACAGGATCTCGGATTTAGCACCTTTGTATCATCTACGTTAGGGAACGTATTACCACCATTTCTCGTCCCAACCATCATTTTTGTATTGGGTTCGTTTGTTTCTTATTTTATTGGCTCCTCCTGGGGGACCTGGGGGTTATTTATGCCACTTGGTGTTTCTCTTGCTGCTGCTACAGGTGGTTCGCTTGCCGTTACTGTGGGAGCTGTGTTTGCCAGTGGGACCTTTGGAGCATTTGCTTCACCACTTGGGGATACAACCATTACAACGGCTTCCATTTTAGAAATTCCATTACTTGATTATGCTCGCTACAAATTAAGGATTTCACTTTTTTGTGGGATTATTACGGTTTGCCTTTATCTTGTACTTGGCTTTTTTATCCGTTGACTACCTAAGATATGGAAGGCAAAGACTGTTAACGAGCATTGGAACAGTTGAAAACCTTCCAAATTAGATTTAAAAAATGTACAATAGGATGATAAAAATAGAAATTGGAAATCAGGAGTGAATAAAATGTCAATGATGTCTTTTGATGCTTATATGAATCAAATGAAACAGATGGTTCAACCTATGAGGGAAGAGCTTACAAATGCAGGTTTTAAGGAGCTTACGACACCAGAAGAAGTGGAGCAATTCTTCGCTGAAACGAAAGGAACGGCATTAATGGTTGTCAATTCTGTATGCGGTTGTGCGGCTGGAGTGGCAAGACCTGCTGTTGTTCACTCTCTGAACATTGATCCAAAGCCTGATCAGCTTGTTACAGTATTTGCAGGCCAGGATAAGGAAGCTACAGCAGAGGCACGTAAACATATCGAGGGTTATCCTCCTTCTTCTCCATCTGTTGCCTTATTTAAGGATGGAAAATTGGTTTATTTTATGGAACGCCAACAGATCGAAGTATGTGATGGGGTAGCCATGATGAACCAATTGCGCCAGGCCTATGATATCCATTGCAAGTAATTTTTATGAAGCCGATCCTATTGTAAGGATTGGTTTTTTTATGCATCTAGATCCCAAAGTTTTATTCACAAAAAAATTTAGGTAGCTTTTTCGTCTTTTCAGCGTAGTAGCTTTGCTTTACAATGGAGAGAAAATAGAAAGAAAACATAGGGTGTGATACCAATGAGTGTAGAGAGTGTACTAGAGCATATGGATAGGGTGTCAGTAACTTTAGATAAGCCAAGTCCTTTTTTGGCTTTGAATGACTTGTTCCTTCAAAGAGGAGATAGTCATACAGCAGCTAAGATGAAGCAACTTGCAGATAAGTGGAACACTGGTGAGTTTGTCCTTGCTTTCTGCGGACATTTTTCAGCTGGTAAATCTACGATGATTAATACACTAATGGGGCGAGAAATTCTTCCGTCAAGCCCGATCCCAACAAGTGCGAACGTTGTGAAGATCAAGACAGGGGAAGCAAAGGCAGTTGCCTATTTTAAGAATACCCCTCCTATTACCTTTGATTATGTGGAGGAATTGGAGAAGCTTAAGGAGTTTTGTAAGGACGGAGACGAGGTGGTTTCGGTTGAAATTACTTGTCCGAATGATTTCTTAGTCAATAATGCCTGCCTTCTGGATACACCAGGAATTGATTCAACGGATGCTGCCCATAAGGTTGCGACGGAATCTGCTTTGCATTTGGCCGATGTAGTGGTTTATATGATGGATTATAACCATGTACAATCAGAATTGAATTTTCAATTTACAAAGACATTGAAGGAAAGAGGCAAGAAGCTTTTCCTTGTGATCAATCAAATCGATAAGCATTTTGACCTAGAGTTAGATTTCTCTGCCTTCCGACAAAGTGTAGAAGATGCCTTTAAACATTGGGATGTGAATCCAGATGGTATCTTTTATACCACATTGAAGGTACCCGATCATCCTGAGAATCAGATGGAATCCTTGCATGATGAGCTGTATACCCTTTTCTGGCAGAAGCAGGATCTACTGAGGGAATCCATTCTAGCCTCTGCTAGAGATCTAATCACAGAGCATGAGCAGTTTATCAAGGACCTGAATCAACAGGAACGTGTGGAATGGGAAGCTGTTGTGTCTGATGTGGACCAAGAGGAGACGTTTGAAAATTATCAGGTTTGGCAAAGTAAATACAGTCAACTTGAGAGTGGCCCAGAGAATTTCAGGAAGGATGTTCTTAAGGATATTCAGGGCATCACGGATAATGCGAATTTAACCCCGTTTACCATTCGAGAGTTAGCAAGTCAATATATTGAGAGCTGCCAGCAGGGATTTAAGGTAGGATTTCTTTTCTCAGCGGGCAAAACACAGCAGGAAAAGGAAAATCGTTTAAATAAATTCCAAGAAGCATTTGAAGATCAAGTTCGGGCGAACCTGGTATGGCATCTAGGAGATTTATTTAGGCAGCTTCCTAAACGTTATGATCTCTCTTTACCTACAGAAGAGTGGGAGAAAGCTGATCAGATTCAAATACCTATTACTGCAGAATTTCTTTCTTCACATATCAAAAGTGGGGCAAGAATGACTGGGGATTCCGTACTTAATTATTGCCGTGATCTAGCTGGGGAGATTAAGAATCAATTCCGTCGTGCATTCTCTGATTTGTTAGAAGAATACTACCAGGCGTACAAGGCTAAGACCAACCTACAAGGAGAGGCATTACGTAGTGAGGGAAATCAATTATTAGTGAAGGTAGAGGCCTTCAGAAGCCTTCAGAACATTGCCGGGCAAGAACAGGAATATATCCATCAGCTATTAGATACGCTTAAACATGGAGAACAGTCCTTATTGTCTGCTACGGAAGAGGCCACTAGCCAAGAAGGGAAGAAGCGGACATTACAAACGAAAACATTATCTTCTTTCACAGAGAAAGAAACGCTTACCTCTCTTGTTCTAGAGGAATCGGCGGATCAAGTATCTCCATTTAAGAAGGATTATAAATCACAAATTCGTTCGGCAGCAGATCGTTTAATTCAAGCAGCAGACAGTATTGAAGGGTTACCTGGACAATTGGTTGCAATCCGCAACATGCGTCAGAGGGCAGAACGTCTTCAGCAGAATTTGTTTACCGTAGCCCTGTTTGGAGCCTTTAGTGCAGGAAAATCTTCATTTGCTAATGCATTAATGGGGGAAATGATCCTACCGGTTTCTCCGAATCCGACTACTGCAACGATCAACAAAATATTACCGCCGACCGAAGAATATCCGCATGGCACCGTTCGTGTAAAAATGAAAAATAAAGCGGATATGACGAAGGATGTACAGCAATCCTTGGCAGTCTTCAGGATGCACGCGCAGACAATTGAAGAAGCAATTGGTCAAATTAACCATATTAGTTCCGAGGACATCCTACCGTCCGTTGGACCTCATTTGTCCTTCCTTAAAGCAGTACGTGCGGGACATGTAGAGATGGAAGACTGGTATGGTAAGATCCATCTTGTTGGGATGGAGGAGTTTCAGGAGCTTGTAGCGAAGGAAGAGAAAGCTTGCTTTGTAGAATGGATTGAGCTTTACTATGCATGTCCTCTTACAAATCAAGGAATATCTCTGGTTGATACCCCAGGGGCAGACTCCATTAATGCTAGGCATACGGGGGTTGCCTTTGAATATATCAAAAATGCCGATGCGGTATTGTTTGTCACCTACTATAATCACGCATTCTCACATGCCGATCGAGAATTCCTACAGCAGCTTGGTCGTGTAAAAGACACGTTCGAAATGGATAAGATGTTCTTTATAGTGAATGCGGCTGACTTGGCCAAGTCTAAAGAAGAGCTTATGCACGTAGTTGATCATGTGAAGGATAATTTGGTAACCTGTGGGATTCGAGGCCCAAGATTGTATCCTGTATCAAGCCAGACTGCCCTATTAGCTCGTATGCTGGCCAAAGGCTCCTTGTCTCCTTCTGCGGAGAGAGTATATCGGGATCGTACGGGTTCTGGTGATACCTTAATGCCACCTAAGGAAGCCCTTAAATTTGCTGGATTCGAAACCTTCGAAGCTGATTTTATTCGTTTTACTGTAGAAGAGTTAACACAGGTTGCGATTAATTCTGCATTAGGTGAAATGAGAAGGGTAAAGCATAACCTCGAAGCTTATCTAAGCTCTTCTAAGCAGGGTGATGAGGTTAGAAAAGAGAAGCTTATCAGCCTTGAACGTGCTTTTGAAGAAGATAGGTCTACTCTCTTAGAATTAAAGGATTGGCACCGTGAGAAAGAATATGTCACGAAAGAAGCAAGGGAGCTTCTCTACTATGTAAAACAACGCCTGTTCTTCAAGCTAACCGATCTGTTTGCCTTATCCTTCAACCCTTCTGTTCTGAAGGATGAACCTGGAAAGAATGGAAAACATCTAATCGAACAATGCTTTGATGAATTTGTTAGAAATATAACCTTTAGCCTAGATCAGGAGGTTCGTGCAACAACGCTTCGTCTAGAGAAATTTGTGAATCGCCAAGCGAAGGGATTAACAGATGAGCTTCAGAAGGCAATTTCAGCTGATATTGATCTTGTTTTCCAAGAACAAAGCTGGGAAGTGCCTGAGCTAGTACAGGAGCTACCCTATGAAGTAGGAAGCGTTCGATCCATTCTCTCTTTATATAAGACGCCGAAGCACTTCTTTGAACAAGGTGGGAGAGAAGCTTTTCGTGTGAAGCTAGAGGATTGGTTGCAGAACCCTGTAACCAACTATCTTGAAGATAGCATGAACCATTTAGATTCCTTCTATGGGGAAGCTTTAGATCAGATGATGAGGGAATTTATCCAGCAGTGGAAAAATCAGGTGAATGATTATTATCAAGGAATGACTAGTGCTCTTAAGGATGGGATCAATATCCATGAAATTGAGAGAGCTTATGATACATTGGAACAACTTACAATGGAGGAGTCCTGCTAATTAGCAGGGCTCTTTCGTGCGTATAGGAAAGTATACTGTCGGGAATCAAAGTTAGATAAAATATTATTTCAAATAGGGAAGGAGTTTATCTTGATTCACTTTGTCAAGTTAAGGTAAAATAAATATATTGTGGACAAATATGCTATACTGGGGGAAATGCTATGGCCACACCAAGCATGGAGGATTATCTTGAAAGAATTTACTCATTGATTGAAGAAAAAGGGTATGCACGTGTTTCAGATATTGCTGAAGCATTATCGGTTCACCCTTCCTCCGTCACAAAGATGGTTCAGAAACTAGATAGAAATAAATACGTCATCTATGAGAAATATAGAGGTCTTATTCTTACGTCAAAAGGTAAGAAAATAGGAAAACGATTAGTCGATCGGCACAGCCTGTTGGAGGATTTTCTCGAAACGATTGGGGTTGCTCATGAAAATATATACACTGACGTTGAGGGAATCGAGCACCATTTAAGCTGGGATGCAATCACTTGTATAGAATATTTAGTTCAATATTTTAAAGCAGACCCTTCAAGGAGGGAGGATCTACTACGGCTCAAGCAGATGGAAGAAGAAGTAGCTGAGGATCCCAAGAAACAGGAAGAATAATAAAAGGAGCTAAACTCTTTAAGAATTTAGCTCCTTTTTATTTGTTTAGTGGTAGTAAGACTTCTTTTCTTTGTCTTTAGGTGGTTTTCCTTTATTTCCCTCAATAACCTTGAATGGGTTTTGTCCAGGTTGTCTTTTTAACCTTGTTAATTTCTGCACCTCTACAGGGGTTATTTTACCTTTTCGCTTTTGGTTGCGAAGGGCACGCTGATACCCTTTATCAGTATATCGATTAGTACGTCCCCCCGAAAAACGGCTTAAGGCAAAAAGAATTAGGACGGCAAATACAATGCTTAAAATGACCATTAAGGGGTTGGCCTGCAGAGAAATAACCAGGCCTACGGCAGCTAAAGAAAACAGAATCACCATGAAGAATTTTGTTGCATTGGTCATGGGGCCTCACCTCATCCTTAAAATGAAAAATCGCAAACGTATCGCTAACCTGTAATGGCCACTTGATTGGATTCTAATCCTTTGTCTAACTCCTTCATCTTTTGAAATGAGGCTATGGCTACTTCTACCTGAGCATCATCCGGTTCTTTCGTCGTTAACTTCTGAAGCCATAGTCCAGGATAGCCAATTAAACGAAGGAGGGGGATATCACGTAATTTGTTCGTGAATTGTAAGACTTCATAGGATGTGCCTATGACCAAAGGAAGAAGTAAAATTCGTTGATAGATGCGTTGCCAAAGCGAGTCATAATGGAAGAAAGAGTAGATAATGACACCGACCAAAACAGTGAAAACGATAAAGCTGCTACCGCAGCGATAATGAAGGGTGGAAAATTTTTGCACATTATCTACTGTTAATTCTACCCCAGCTTCGTAAGCATTAATCACTTTATGTTCTGCTCCGTGATATTGAAATAGTCTTTTTATTAATGGTGTTTGGGAGATTGCGAATAAATAAATTAGTAACAGGAGGATCTTAATCAAACCTTCAATTAGATTCTGTTCAATATTGTTTGTTACCCATCTCTTAAAGAGTAGATCGGCAAGAATGGCTGGTGCAACAGTAAAAATTAATTTACCAAAAATAAAAGACAGGACACCAACAACGGCCACACCAAGAAGCATAGTAAGATTAGAGGATTTCTCTTTCTGTTCTTCGCGAGTTTGCTCTTGACCGGGTTGTGTTTCGTATCGTTCAGTGGAGAAATTAAGGTGCTTCGAACCTGTAGCACTGGCTTCGATAAGCCCAACAAGTCCTCGCAAAAATGGAATTTTCTTTAATTTTCTGGCAAGAGGGCGAACTTTTTTCTCTTCATGGAAGTATTCGATCGTGTCATTCTTTCTTCGTATGGCTGTAACAACGACCTTCTTTCCACCAAACATGACGCCTTCAATAACGGCTTGCCCGCCATATAGTTGTGGTTTTTGTTGTGACAAATAAAAACACCATCCTTTCTTTATATTTTACATCTTCAAGCTTGACATTTCTAGTAGATAATAAACAAACAATTTACAAAAATTACCATGCATTTCTATCGTTGTGAACATTTCATTACAAATCTCGATTGCTATTGAATTATGTTGGTAAAGATATTTATTATAAAGGATGGAGGTGAATTTTAAATGAAAAAGATAATAATGGGTTTAAGTATGATTTCTTTAGTTGCTCTTTTAAGTGCATGTGGTGGTGGAGAGAAGGCTGCTCCAGCTCCAGCTCCAGCTAAACAGGAAACTCCGGCTGCACCAGCTAAACAGGAGACTCCTGCACCGGCTGCGGGTAATACTGCAAATGCTTCGGCTGCTGATAATACATTTAAGCAAAATTGTGCGGCTTGCCATGGAGTAGATCTTAAAGGTGCGGTAGGACCTGACCTTACAAAGGTAGGAAGCAGGCTAAATAAAGATCAAATTCTTGAAGTGATTAACAAAGGTAGAAATGCAATGCCTGGTGGAGTTATTAAAGGCGCAGATGCTGATGCAGTTGCAACCTGGCTTGCAGCAAAAAAATAAGAAAGTTGTACATAAACCAGAATGGAATTTTCCGTTCTGGTTTTTTATTTTTTGGGATAGGGAAATACTATTCATACTTGATTTTTTTATTGATTGCAACTAGGAGGTCTGCCTAATGACAGAGGAACGTACCAACATCAAAGCCAAAAAAATTCGATCGGCGGTAAGTGTGGGGGCATCAGGCGGCCTTTTTTGGTCCTTTGTTTGTTATCTGCTTCATTTCTTAAACTTCACTTCAATCGGGCCTTCCGTTTTGATCCAACCTTTTTGGGATGGGATGGGACATAGACCGCTTGCACATATTCTAGGTATGGGGGTCGCGGCGATCCTAGGGATACTTTTTGCTGTTATTTATGTGTTTACCATGTCCAAGTTTTATCAGCCCTTCATAGGAGTTGCCTATGGAATCGTTTTATTCGCTATTTTCTTTTATTTATTTAATCCAATCTTTTCCTTAACGAACAAGCCGATTCATCAGATGGGTATAAATACATTCGCAACAATGCTATGCTTGTTTGTTTTATTTGGCCTTTTTATTGGGTTTTCCCTTTCTGTTGAATTTTCAAGTAAAGAGGGATCGGCAAAAGTAAAATAGTATTCCATAAACTCGAAAGTGTGATAAAATGACATGGTAAAATCAACCATGCTTTAAGTTCGTTCTTTGGGGCAAAAGGCACAAGTGGATCATTCATATTATATTTATGCCATATGTGATGGGGTTGCTAGTGTGAATATCCTAACAAACCGAGGTCAAAAATTGAGGTGAGAGGAAATGGATAAGCGTTTACCATTATTACAAGCGAAATTAGCCGAGCATAACCTAGACGGGATATTACTAACAAGCCCTTACAATAGACGTTATATAAGTGGATTTACTGGTAGTGCAGGGTACCTTCTTATTACTCAAACTCAAGCAATTTTAATCACAGATTTTCGTTATACGGAACAGGCAGCGCAGCAAGCACCTGGGTTTGAGATTATTCGTCATAATGGTCCTATTGTTCAAGAAGTCCTCCACAAGATAAAGGAATTAAGTTTAAGAAAAATTGGTTTCGAAAAGCAATTTGTTACTTATTCCTTGTTTGAAGAGCTAAATGACACAGACTCTCAAATTGAATGGGTTGGTGTCCAAGGAATAATTGAAGAGCTGCGAATGATTAAGAATATAGTGGAACAAGAGCTAATAAAGGAAGCATGCAAGATTGCTGATAAGGCCTTCGAGCATATTATTACTTTTATTAAGCCAGGTGTTACGGAAAAAGAGGTTGCACTGGAATTAGAGTTCGCCATGCGCAAGCTTGGCGCGGATTCGGTTTCCTTTGATACCATTGTTGCCTCAGGCTACCGTTCTGCATTGCCCCATGGAGTTGCCAGCAATAAAATGATTCAAAGTGGAGAATTAGTGACATTAGATTTTGGAGCTTATTATAAAGGCTATGTTTCTGATATGACTCGAACTGTGGCAGTCGGAGAGCCTAGTGATCAGTTAAAAGAAATCTATCATATTGTCCAAAAGGCGCAATTGGCTGGGGTTAGTAATATAAAGGCAGGGATCAAAGGCAAAGATGCAGATGCTCTTACGAGAGATATCATTATAGAGGCTGGATATGGAGAATATTTTGGACATAGCACGGGACATGGAATAGGGCTTGAAGTTCATGAGGGTCCTGGGTTATCATCTAAAAGTGATGTTATTCTAAGATCTGGTATGGTCGTTACCGTAGAGCCTGGAATTTACATATCCCAGCTTGGCGGAGTGCGTATTGAGGATGATGTGATCATAACGGAGAACGGTTGTGAAATTATCACACATTCACCAAAGGATTTAATTATTATATCGTAATTCAGGAGGAAGAAAATGATTTCAGTAAACGATTTTCGTACAGGGTTAACCATTGAGGTAGATGGAAATATCATGCAGGTAATTGAATTCCAGCATGTTAAGCCAGGTAAAGGTGCAGCTTTCGTAAGAGCTAAGTTAAGAAATTTACGAAATGGATCTATTCGTGAAACAACATTCCGTGGTGGAGAGAAAGTAGCTCGTGCACGTATTGAAAATGTTGAAATGCAGTACTTATATGCAAGTGGTAATGAGCATATCTTCATGAATACAGAAACGTATGACCAAATGACGATACCTGCTGAACGTTTAGAAAGAGAACTTAAATTCTTACTTGAGAATATGATGGTTTCTGTTATGCAATATGAAGGAGAAATTATTGGAATTCAGCTTCCTAACAGTGTTGTCTTAACGGTTAAAGAAACTGAACCAGGAATTAAAGGTGACACAGCTTCAGGTGGAGGTAAGCCTGCAACATTAGAAACTGGACTTGTTGTACAGGTTCCTTTCTTCATTAATGAAGGGGATAAGCTTTCAATTGATACTAGAACCGGTGACTATATCTCCCGTGCATAAGTAATAGCTAAACAAGGGAACAGCAAAAATGCTGTTCCCTTGTTTTAAGAAAACCATTCCACGACCTTTAGAAATACAGCAGTGATTCCTGCTGCCATTAAAGGACCAACGGGAATACCTCGGAGAAAAATGATTCCAAAGATAGACCCAATCACAAGCCCGACAACCATTTCGGGTTCTATTCTGAGAAGATGGAGGCCATTCCCATTCATGTAGGTGGCAATGGCACCACCAGTAAGAGCCATTAAACCATAAGGAGTAGTAATAAGGGGAGTGACATCTTTCCAGCTTATTTTTTCACTAGCGAAGGGAACCAGTACAGCCATCGTCAAAAATAACAGACCGAGTTCGAGTCCTCTTCTCTCAAGCGCAGGGAAAAAGCGTTCTAGAGCAGTTAGTTTAAGGATTAGTAAAAGGCTAGCAGAGGTGGCGATCACATTGGAACGACCTAATAAGCCTATAATAATTAAGATGACTAATATAATTTCCCCGTTCATCCCATTGACTCCTGTCCCTAAAAGTCTCTGTTAGGAATCTATGTGATTTGGACTACCTTTATTCCACCCATTCTGTTTACTGTAAGATTACAGGATCTTATGCGTTTGCTTCCTCTTTCTTATTCATGAAAAAGGTATCTGAACGAAGCCCCCTACGAAGTGATTCAACAGAATAGATTTCATCTGGTGCAATATTTCCTAAATGAACATTAGGGCCAAACCAATTCATGAGCTCAACCTGCTGTGACTTCTTAGGTGCTTCCCAAATCACCTGGTTGATATAGGGTTGTATACTTCTTGCGATCATAGGGAAATGATCTTGTATTTTTCCTTCGGAATCATAGATACCAACATTCTCTCCCGATTCTCTCCCCTCAACGATTACAAAGCTTGCTCCAGCCTCTAGATCGGCATTGATTGTATAGAGAAGCTGCTCGGAATCAGTGACGGATCCTTCTGCTTTTTTGCCGTATTCGGTAATGACTGTAAATCCCAAGGATTTTGCTTGTTGAATAGACCTTTGTCGATCCCGATTCGTCAGTTCAATGGTTCCGTCAGATATTTCTATTTTGTTAAATCCCATTTGTTTCAATGTTTCAAAATATAATTCCCTCTTCCCTTGATGAAAGGCCACTTCGAAAAAGGTTCCACCAGGATAAATATCGATTCCAAATTTTTTGGCTAGGCCAATCTTATTTTCTAAAATATGTTCCGGGTAGAGTGCTGTTGTTCCAAATCCTAATTTAATAAAATCAATATAGTTTCCAGCTGTTTCAACAAGATCTAGAAAACTATGATTTCCTAAACCTTTATCAATAATCATCGTGATTCCTTGTTCTTTTTTGTGAATATTTCTTTTTCCAAGTGGATCACGAAGAAAATCATTTAGCTCACTATGCATAAAAAAATCTCCTCACTTAACCGGAAGGGGTCAATCCTCCCTATTGACTTAAGGGCTGAAATCAATATATGCATAGATGCCTAAAACAGGAACTTGTCTTAAAGAGTAGGAGAATAGCATAGTATGTAAGTAAATTGGTTCATAAAGGGGCGGATTTACAGGATGTTTTCAATAATTGAGAAAGCAGTTCTCGGTATGGCTGTCCTCCGAATTATATCGGGTAGCATTGAGGTTTTTGCAGCTTTACTTATGCTCAAATTCAACCAGGTAGACAAAGCGTTAATGGTGAACAGTTCTTTAGCTTTAGTTGGACCTATGATCCTCATTGCCACTACAACCATAGGTCTTGTTGGACTTGCTGATAAGATATCTTTTGTTAAGATACTCTGGATTTTACTTGGAGTTTCCTTTATTTTGATTGGGGTTAAATCCCGTTAATGTTTCCCCGCTATTTAAGACATACTAGAAGTGACCCCAAGTGTAAAGGAGGAGGCCAAAATGGATAGACTTCAAACCCGTATGGCTTATTTAAAAGGGATGGCTGATGGAATAGGTATTTCTAATAGCAGTAAGGAAGGGCGTATTATCCAGGAAATGATGAAAGTCATGGAGGAAATGGCCCAATCCATTACTAGGCTAGATCACCGAATGGATGAGCAGGAGGAATACCTAGATGCAATGGATGAAGATTTGGCTGATGTTGAAGAATACGTAGAAGCGATCGATGAAGATTTAGACGATGTAGAAGATATATTATATATGGGAAATGAAGATGAGGACTGGGATTTAGATGAAGATTGGGATGACGCAGATGAGGAATACTCTGAGTTAGACGATGACGATATTATTTATTTTGACGATGATGATGACGATCAAGTAATCTGTGTGGATAATACTTACAATGAATATGCAGACGGCTATGATGATGACGATATTGGTTATTTTGAAGTGGAATGTCCAAATTGTCAGGAGCTTGTTGCGATTGACCAGGATATCTTTGATGATGAAATGGTTGCAGAGGTTCTTTGTCCTGAATGCCATGAGATTATTCTAATGAATGATGATATAGAGGAAACGGGAGAATTCGGAAATTATGTACTGGATGATAAATAAGGATTCTTTTGTAATGAGGCATCTCCGATATAAAGTGTACCCTTTGTAAAGGACATTTTAAAAAAGTCTAGGCAGCCTTAAGGAGATGATCTCTGTATTGAACAGGGGTCATCTTTTTTCGATTCCATTGATATCTATAGTGGTTGTGGTAGGTCATATATTGCTTAATTT
>DATFAS010000060.1:0-4746 GCA_035254305.1 Bacillota bacterium | reverse complement strand
CAATGGGAAGATATTCAAAGATAATGTATACTTATATATATCCTCACTCTCTATAATGATGAGGAATTGAAAGGAGAATTACCTATGGATATTGAGGTTGGCGAAATCTTTACCCTTATTGATGAAAACGATGAAGAACAAGAAGTAGAAGTTCTAGGAACTATGGACATTGACGGTGCAAATTATATTGCTGTCAGCTTTGTACAAGAAATCGAAGACAATGCTGATGAAGATGTAGATGTATTCTTCTTACGTGTGGATGCAGACGGGGAACTAGCAGCGATCGAAAGTGATGAAGAATTTGAAAAGGTAGCTGGAGCATTCGAAGCAGCCATGGAAGAAGGCGCTTGCTGCGACGACCCTGATCACCATCACGAGTAAGAAGACTGTTACATAATTTTTCCTTCTTGTACGAAACATCCTCCTATCTTTATAGGAGGATGTTTTACTTATCACTCATTATAACATAATCTTCCAATCCGGCACTTCGATTCTTAAAATAATATGATGGTAAATTTAGCATGGTCACATAGATCGATGAACGATTTTCTCGTCTATGCCTTATGTCTTAAAAAGTCATCATTCTAAGGCATTCTTCAATACCATTTGATTTACATATTCAATCTCCTCTTTATGGGTATAATCACTTGTTGTGGGAGTTTCCAAAATTTTAGGGATACCCTGGATTGAATGTGATTGCAGAAATTCCCTCATATTCACCTCACCAATAAATCCCCTACCAATATTCGCATGTCGATCTCTATACGACTCGTATGGATAGGCAGAGTCATTCAGATGAACGGCCTTTAAATTCTCGAAATATCCTAATTTTTCTCCCTTAATCGCTATACTTGACCAATTCTCCCCACCCCACAGCCCACTGGCAAATGCGTGACATGTATCCAAACAGAAACCAATTTGTTCCGATTTATCGCACAGTTTTCGAATCTGTACGAGTTCTTCGAAGGTAGTTCCCATTCGTACTCCTTGTCCTGCATTGTTTTCTATCAATACTAAGGCCTTTCCCTGCCAGTTCAACAGAAGCTGATTGAGCATGTCGATCATTAGCTTGTATCCTTCTATTGAATCCGATCCTTTATACTTACCAAAATGGACAACCAATCCAATGGACCCGCATGCATCTGTTATTTCCAAATCATTCTTCAATGATTGAAGAATAACTTGACGCATTTCTTTATCAGCTTCGGATACATTCGTCGGATAAGGAGCATGGGAAATCGATACAAGCCTATGATCTTTACAGAACTGCGCACAGCTTGAAGCGTCCTTTTCACTCCATTGTTTGACATTTAAACTACGAGGGTTTTTAGGAAAATACTGAAAGCATGCAGCACCTATTTGTAGCGCATACTTCGCCGCACCTAAGTAACCATTACGTATACTTACATGACTACCAAAGTTCATTATGGCCTCCTAAATGAAAGAAAACAGTACCTTATGATTAGGTACTGTTGTTCTTTAAGCTCGTTCCTTTTGCCTTTGGCGGATAAAATAGCGTACTCCGTACAATACCGCTGCCCAAACAGCCGTTGCTAACAGAGCCGTACCGAACCAATTAGCTGTTCCTAAAGAATAGTAAAGAAATAGGTGGGCTGCAAGAATCAGCAATACCCAAGTTAATAAATTCATTTACGTTCACTCCTAAAAGCCAATTATACTTCTTACTATCTCTTTATTTACCGGAGTTTATTCTTATTCCCATCCATTAATATGTACAGGAATGACATCAATCACACAATCAAGTGGAATAAAACGAATTTCATCGTTTTCTGCGACAACTAACAGGCGATTTAGGGCATGATATTTCATAACTTTCCCAGTGATCTCTATTATTCTAAGGTTCTGATAACATTTTAAAATTATCTCTTGGTGCTGATCCATAGCTTGTATGACCCATCGATTCATTTCCTCCCACTTTTCTTCGGTAAGCTCAGGTTTATCTTGGTTTTGTTCCGTAACTACTAATTCACGTAACCTTTCTCGATGCTCCGGAAGCATCATGGCTGTCCATTTTATGTTTCCCCGATCCCGAATCTGGCCCATGGTTCCCTCCTACAAACACTTGTTCTTATATCAACATTATACACCAAAACAAAAATTAGAACAAACATACGTTCTGTTTGTCTTAAGATAAATGAAAATGTTTTGTATTTGTATAATAACTAGCGTAAAAGGACGGAAATTCATGAAAAATCAAAGATTTCTCCTCTATAATCAAGAAAACAAAATTTTTAAAACCCAATCTGTTGTAGTACACTAACAATAAGACAAAACACCAATACCAAGGAGTGGTTAGAGATGATTAAATCAAGCAGCGAATTCTTCCGCAATCTACCTGATAAATGTTGTGTTTCCTGTGGACACGTCGTTACTGAGTTAGCCGATTGTTACATCATTAAGTGTGATGATTGTAACGGGGATCATTTCTTTCCTATACATCCCACCAACTAATTAAAAGAACAATGAATAATTATTTTAAGAAGTAAGATTAATAATCCTACTTCTTTTTTATTTATAGGGAAGGGGCTACCCAAACAGGTTATTTCTAACCCCGGGTACCCCCTGATTATTATCTTTAATTTCCACTTTTGCTGCGTATGCTTATTTATTCACTTGATGAATCGCATGGCCAAGGGCACCTTCAGCAGCCTCCATGACCATTTCACCTAAGGTAGGGTGTGCGTGAATCGTTAAAGAGATATCCTCAAGTGTTGAACCCATTTCAATCGCCAAGCCTACTTCAGCAATCAGGTTAGACGCTTCAGGGCCAACGATTTGTGCCCCTAGCACAAGGCCCGTTTCCTTGTCACCTATTATCTTGACAAATCCCTCCGCTGCATTCATGGACAATGCTCTCCCATTCGCTGCATAGGGGAATTTTCCTACTTGAACAAGATACCCTTGATTTCCCGCCTCCCCCTCTGTTAATCCGACACTTGCCATTTCTGGGTCGGAGAATACAACAGCAGGAATCGCTTTATAATCGATTACACTTGGTAGACCAGCAGCCACTTCTGCCGCAACCTTTCCTTCGTAGGAAGCTTTATGAGCAAGTGCAGGGCCAGCCACAATATCCCCAATGGCATAAATATTTGGAACATTGGTCTTACATTGATGATCCACTTCAATCAAGCCTCGTTCCGTCCGTTTGATTTGGATCGCCTCTAATCCAAGATCAACTAAATTTGGACGGCGTCCCACCGTAACCAGAACATAATCAGCCGTTACCTTCTTTTGCTCTCCTTTTACTTCAAAGGTTACAGTTACGTCTTGCTCTGTTTGTTCTGCGGACTGAGCCATCGCCTGAGTGTAGACCTCAACTTCTAACTTCGTTAGGTTACGACTTACAAAACGAGACATTTCCTTTTCGAACCCCGGTAGAATAGAATCTGTTCCTTCCAGAATCGTCACTTTGGTTCCAAATTTAGCGTAGGTCTGGCCTAACTCCATTCCAATATAGCCTCCGCCAATCACAATCATACTCTTTGGAATTTCTTCTAAATTAAGTGCTTCGGTTGAAGAAAGAATTCTACCCCCAAATGGGAAAGCCTTCAACTCAATAGGAAGGGATCCTGTAGCAATAATACAATGATTGAATCGGTAACGGTTCACTTCATACCCTTCGAAGATGCGAACCTCATTCTCATTGACAAACAAGGCCTCACCTTTAATATGTTGAATCTTGTTAGCCTTAAATAATCCACTCACACCGCCGGTTAATTTCGCAACTACACTATTTTTCCATTCCTGAACCTTAGCGAAATCTACTTTTACATTTTCGGCTGAAATACCAATTGCCTCTGAACCTTTCATCTGCTCATAGTGGTGTGCTGCTGTAATTAAGGATTTAGATGGAATACATCCACGATTTAAGCAAACTCCACCTACCTCATCTTTATCCACGATAACAACACTTTTTCCTAACTGAGCTGCTCGAATCGCCGCTACATATCCACCAGGTCCCGCACCGATTACAAGAACATCAACCTCTGTAGTAAATTCTCCTACAACCATTGGTTTAGACCTCCATTATAAGCAACTGTGGATCTTCAAGCAGTTGCTTCATATAATTTATACAATATTGAGCAGTCGCTCCATCGATGATTCGATGATCAAAGCTCAAGGATAAAGCCATAACAGACGCCACCACAATTTCACCATTCTTCACAACTGGTTTTTCAGTAATCCTACCTGTTCCAAGAATTGCAACTTCTGGATAATTAATGACTGGGGTAAAGAACATCCCCCCAGCAGAGCCAATATTTGTAATCGAAATCGTACTACCTTTAAGTTCCGAAGCACTTAACTTACCTTCACGACCTCGTGCAGCAAGATCCTTAATTTCGGATGCAATGGACCATATATTCTTACGGTCCGCATCAAAAATAACAGGGACAATTAAACCATTATCCGTATCTGTAGCAATACCAATATTGTAATACTTCTTATAGACAATCTCATTCTTTTCTTCATCAAGCATTGCATTAAGGACCGGGTATTGACGTACTGCAGCTACCAAGGCCTTCGCTATAAATGGTAAATAAGTAAGCTTGACATCTTTCTTCTCGGCAATAGGCTTCGCTTTTTCACGTAATGCAACGAGCTCAGTTACATCCACTTCATCCATAATTGTAACATGCGGTGCTGTGTACATGGATTTAACCATTGCCGCCGCAATCACCTTACGCACTCCCTTAAGCGGTACACGTTCTTCCATACGATCAC
>DATFAS010000059.1:0-5244 GCA_035254305.1 Bacillota bacterium | reverse complement strand
TTAAGGTTCTTTTGGATTTTGTTTAATGCTTTTTGTGCCGTTTCTTTTATTTTTCTTTCAGTGTCTTTTTCATACACTTTAATAAGCTTCTCATCAAAGGAATTTCCAGGCAAATTCCAGTCTTCTCGTAAAGAACCTTCGGTTTTAATATTCACTGTGAAGGACAATTTCCCATCTTTTATTACTGGGATTATTTTAGTTTTTAGATCTCTAATTTCATAGACGATCCTCTCACGTCTCTTATCATCTAAGCTTTCGACCACCCCACCCTTGCCTTGTCCTTTCCCGAGTAACCAATTTACTCCCTCAACCTCTGATGAAGTAAGAGTTCCTACCATTTTTCCTGTTTTCCCGCTGATTACTGCAGCACTGGCTATGGTTGATTCATTCTTAAAAGATTCGATTCGTTGAAGAATAAAGCTTGTTTTTCCCGATAGTTTGGCGGAAACAGTTCCTAGATTAAGATCGGGCGCTAACGTTAGTGTCATTTTTGTATTTCGATTTAATTCTAACATTTTTAATGCTGGATCATTAATAATGGGGGGCTTAAGTTCGAAAATTTTATATGCTGGTCCTTTACTTATCATCACTTTTACTGTACGTCTGGATTCTGGATTTCGTAACAAAAAGTTTATAAATTGGCGTAAATCATTCTCCTGTGCTATTTCTTCACTAATTGTAAAAATTTTTAAATGTTCGTAGCTTGGAGGCTTTCCTAAACGGTTCGTTAATTCACGAACGGGGGCAAATAGAGTATTGCCTTCAATACTAAGATTCGCATAAGGTTTTTGATTGGATCCTCCCTTTTTACCAGACATGTTTTGAGGAACAATTAAGTGATGGGTCATAAGTAGTTTTTGATCACCCTTAGTAGGTTTATCGATAGCAAGACCAAGCACGATACCAATATCCTCGATTTCACGTTGGTCCCAACACCCTGTGGTCAAAACTAATAGTAGGAATGCCAAGAAAATATGGGGCCATTTTATCTTATTCATAAAAGCGAATCCCTTAGCTTCTTTTTTCTCATTTTAAAAACAATCCATAACACAATAGGGAAGAGAGTGCCGAAGAATAAACCTAAATAAGAAACAAAATCACCAAATTTAAATACATGATTTAAATCAGGTAAATACATAGCAGCAATATAGATAAAAGGTAGAACGGCATAAACAAAATAAGAATGATCTCTCCGAAAAAGTTGGCCTAAACCTAGGCAGGCAGAATAGTAAAAAGGAACAAAGGTCGTATAAATTGCAATTACCCAAATAATTACAAATAATGAATCTAATCGTTCGAAAATAGATCCGGGAAATTCAATAGCTTTTGCCAGAGACATGGTCGGCCATGTAAGTGTAGTGACTTCTTCAAAACTAAGATTGCCGATCACAGTAAAAACAATTAATACGTACAATACTGCAGCAATGCCAATTCCTAAAAGAGTTGATTTTACGGCCTTTCTTGGCTCATCCATAAATGAAATCCAAATTAACATATTTTCAAAGCCAATATAAGCAAGGATAGTTGATTTAACGCCTTTCAAGGTTGGTAAAATTCCTTCACCAAATATGGGTAGGACATTGTTAATTTCAAAATTTCGAGTACTAATAAGCAATAGAAAAAAGGCAACGATAATGGTAGGCATAAAATAAAGTTCACAAACCCTTACAATGGGGTTTATCCCACCAACTGTTAAATAAGAAGCTGCACACATAAAAAGAATGATCGTAACTTCAATCGGTGTTTTGTCTAACACATACTCTCTGACTACTTCACCTAAAACTCGAACCTCATACCCGTCAATTAAAATGCAGTAAAGGATAAACAATAAAGCAAGGAAATTACCGATCCATTTACCGAAAATAACTGGGCAATAAATAAACATGGATTGCTGTGGGAAAAGTTGACTGACTCTGGCAACCATAAACCCTGCAATTAAAGCTAGAATTCCACCAATAGCAACGGAAATCCAGGCATCTGGAGCCCCCACTGCTTTAGCAGAGGCATGGGGAAGTGTAAGTATACCAGAAGCGATTAAAGTGCTAGCAACTGATAGGGCAGCTTGGGTAGGGGTAATTTTATCTTTTGGATGTAAGATCAAGAGGCTATCTCCTTTATATGCTATTGGCGTGTCTTGTCCTTGACTTTGTTCATCGTTGGGCGGCTTTTGAGCATCATAAATGGCATACGGAGAAGATTGTCTTTCCAATCTTTATAGCGATAAGGGGTAAAGGGAGCAGCATAATTCACTCCAAAGCTCTTGAGTTTAACGATATGTACAGTAATCAAAATAAAACCAATAATAACCCCGTAAAGTCCGAAGACGGCTGCAAACATCATTAATACAAATCGGAGGACTCGAATCGCAATAGCTGCACCATAGTTAGGGGAGGCAAAGGATGAAATAGCTGTCAAGGCAACAACAATCACCATAATCGGACTCACGATGCCAGCTTCTACGGCTGCTTGCCCAATGACAAGGCCGCCTACAATCCCTATGGCCTGCCCGATAGATTTCGGTAATCTAATTCCTGCCTCTCTAAGGATTTCAATCGTCACTTCCATAATCAGAGCCTCAATAATGGAAGGAAAGGGAACCCCTTCTCTGTTTGCGGCAATAGAAATAACAAGCTTAGTCGGTATTAGGCCATGGTTATAGGAAATAAAGGCTACATAAACAGATGGCAGAAATAAGGCAATTAGCACGGCCCCGAAACGTAGGATTCGGATCAATGATCCCGCTATCCAACGTTCATAATAGTCCTCTGGGGACTGTAATAACATCGAGAATGTAACCGGAACAATCAAGGCAAAAGGAGATCCATCCACAAGAATTGCTACTCTACCTTCTAGGATTGCCCCAATAACACGATCTGGTCGTTCTGTATTTTGAATTTGGGGAAAAGGAGATAGAAAATTATCTTCAATCAATTGTTCAATTGTGCCGGAATCAGGAATATCATCAATTTGAATACGCCCAATTCTGCTCTTTACCTCTTCTACTAAATCAGTGTTTGCAATGTCTTTTATATAGACTACAACCAAGCTTTTTTGGGATCGAACGCCAACCGTATAATCAATCATGGTGAAGTTAGGATCTTTTATTTTTCTTCGCAGCATGGCTGTATTTTTACGTAAGGCTTCTACAAATCCTTCTCTTGGCCCTCGAACCAGGGCTTCAGATGGTGGCTCATCAACAGAACGACCTTCCCATTCATTTGTTCCCAAGATGATAATTTCGTTTAATCCGTCGATAATTAAGGCTGTATTCCCTGATAAAATTTGCTGTGTGCAATCCTTTAGGCTTTGGACGATTTTGATATCTCCAACAAAGAGTTCTGATGAAATAACCATATCTTTAACACTATGAGCAGAGTGTAGTGCTTCAATTGATTTTTCCTTTGTTTGCATGAGAGGCTTCATAATTTGTTCATTTAGAACTGATGTATCTGTCAAGCCGTCAATATAAATGACGGTAGCTTTCCATAACGGACTACCCAAATGGAAACTGCGAAAAATCACATCAGAATTATGACCAATCTCTTGTTTGATGACATCTAAGTTTGAATCCATACAATACGCAATCGTTAGCTGATCCTGAAGGGCGTGTTTGGAATTGTTCTGTTCATTTCTTTCACTTCTTTTCCTAGAATGAAACCTTCCCTTCATTACCGTATCCTACTTTCTTATTTCTTTTATTAGCTGCGAAACCATTGGAAAAGCCGTGAGATACCAAAAGGCAGAATAAAGGAAATTAGAGCACCGACCCAGATATCCATGCTAGGGAGAAGATTGGAAATCTTTGACCACATACCATCCACCTACAATTCGAATATCAATTGGTAATATTATCCCATGGTTGTAAAAAAAAAATTCCTTGGCGTTTTATCTAAATTAAAATTACTAATACAATAGTGATTAATAGAATTGCACCTATGGCAATTAAGCCGATTTGGCGTAATACTTTACTTTCATCCTCAGGAATCCCACAGACGGATAGTCCCAGAAGAACTCTTGATGGTGAAGCCATGGTCATATGTGAAGCACTAGTGTTTTGTGCGATGGCTAAGAGCTCAGGAGATATTCCTAATTGTCCGGCCGCTTGTACCTGTAGCTTAATAAACATTGCATTCGATCCGGTATTACTCCCAGTTAAGAATCCGCCTAACCCTGCTATAATAGGGGATATGAAAATTAAGGAAGATCCAAAAGAGAAAACAGCCGCATGTGCTAGAACAGATATCATCCCTGCTGATGACATACATTCGGACATAGCAACAAAAGCTGTTGTTGACAACGTGACCGGTATCCATTGCTTATAGGTGGAATGAAGAGATTTTGTAATGATTTTCATTGGAACTTTGAATATCCATATCGTGTATAAGCAAGCTAGTAAAAGAAAGAAGCCAGGGGAATACAAAATGGGTAATCTAAAAGAATAGCTTGGTAAATCTACAACCAAATGAGTGGTTAGGAAATGATCTAGCGGTGAAATAATCCTAGTCAGCACAAGCATACCTGTTAAAAAGAAATAAGGGCTCATAGCCTTTCTGATACCGTACACCGATTGATCAACAGCTGTGCTTTGTTCGGTAACTGTTACTATAGCCGCTTCTTTCTCATGATGTAATGCTAAACGGATAAAAATGAATTCGACTCCGATTGCGACCAAAGAGCCAACAACCCCAGCCAATTCCACACTAATGAACTTACTAAATAACCAAATGGTTGCCCCAAGGCTCACTGAAACCATGGTTAACTCCAACCACCTTTGCTTAATAGCGTGAAGACCTCCAGAAAGATAGGCAGCAATAAAAGCAAAGTAGAGAAATGTGGGAAGAGCAATTAATGCACTTCCAGCCCCTAATTGCTGTAAAGGAATCTCACTTAGGTTCGATCCAATGACTGTCCCTGTAGCAAGTGCCCCCCAAGGCACTGCACTTAACCCAACTAAGGATAAAATAGTTGCTTTATAACGGTTAAATCCTAACATAACTAAAATAGGAGCAACTACAATGATTGCAATTCCAAATCCACTCACTGATTCTACTAAAGGTGAAAAGGCAACAACCAATAGAATGACCTGTTGAACGGGGTCACGTGTTGAACACGAAATAAAAGAAGCAATGGAGGAAATTAAGCCGGTTTCATTCATTAGATGGAAAAGAAAGATTCCAAATAAAAGAACATATGCTACAACAGAGGATGTGAGTAGTCCTTTGAATGAAGAATGAAATAACTGAT
>DATFAS010000058.1:0-9865 GCA_035254305.1 Bacillota bacterium | reverse complement strand
ATGATTTATCTATCTTTAGTGCATCCACCGGTAATAGCTGTAGATATTTAAGTGACGAATATCCTGTCCCAAAATCATCCACTGAAATGCTAATTCCGAATTCCTTCAGATCGTTTAATATTCTAATAACAGATGTAATATCATGCATCAATGAGCTCTCTGTAATTTCTAGTTCTAGATACTTTCCTTCTAGCCCAGATTCAGCTAGGGACTCCTGAACCGTCTCCTGTAATTTATGTGATTGAAGTTGCAGTGTTGAAAGATTGACTGAAACACTTAATGGGATGACACAATCTCGCTGCCATACTTTCGCCTGCTGACAAGCTGTTCTCATTACCCATCTTCCAAGAGGTACGATTAATCCTGTTTCCTCAGCCACTGGGATAAATTGATCTGGAGAAACTCTTCCTCTAATGGGATGATTCCATCGAATGAGTGCTTCAACACTTGTCACTAGCCCTGTTTCTAAATCAACCCGTGGTTGATAATGAAGCTCAAACTCTTCATTTAACAGTGCCTTACGAAGCTCATGCTCTATCATAAATCGTTCAACCGAATCTGTTTCCTGATAAACTCGATACAAATTTGTCCCAGACTTTTTAGCCTGATACATAGCAACATCCGCATTTTTCATGAGGGTATGACTGTCTGTTGCATGATCTGGGTAGAAAGAAATTCCAATACTAGCGGATAGATAAAGTTCCTGTTCCTCTACGAAAATCGGTGTTTCCTGCAGTTCAAGAATTCGTTCTGCTAGCTGTACCATTCTTTCCTGATTCGTCTCAGCCACAATGATCGTAAATTCATCTCCACCTAACCGACTCAAAATCCCCTCTGCATCAAGACAATGGAGTAACCGACTCGAAAATCCCTTCAAGACTTTATCTCCAAAAGGATGTCCGAAAGAATCATTAATCAGTTTAAACCGATCGAGATCAATGACCATAACGCCAATCTGTCGTGTAGAATCGAATAATTGGGCCATCTGAATTTCCTGCTCTAGCCGTTGATGAAGTCCGCTTCGACCTAGCAAGCCTGTCAGAGAGTCATAGGTAGCTAAATATTGAATTTCTTTCTCGGATTTTTTCCTTCTTGTGATATCTCGACTAATCGAAAGAACGATTTCCTTATCCTGAAGGGTAATCACCCTTCTACTGGCTTCCACTATTAGTGTAGTCCCATCCTTACGGATCTGTTCCCACTCGGAGGTAAACTGCTTGTTCACTTTCAAGGCATGCAGGATCGAAGGTATTTTATCGACAAAGTTCGGAGCAATGATATCCCGCAAGCCCATTTGTAACAACTCAGCTCTAGAATAGCCCAGTCGTTCACATGCAGTATCGTTTACATCTAGAAACCTTGGATTATCCGTTTGATCGTCTAATTCATATAGAAAAATAGAATCATTCGACTGATTAAAAATAACCTTCGATTTTTTGACGATTTCTTCGAGTTTCTCTGCTCTTTGATAATGCTCAATGATAATCCCTGCAAGACTTGTATATCTTTCAATCAGTGATATTTCTCTATTATAAGGAAATTTCGGCTGATGAAAGAAGAGTCCGAATGTACCGATAACTCTACCAGTGCTTGAAAAAATAGGATTGGACCAACAGGAACGAACACCGTAAGGAAGGACTTCGTCCCGCCAATTCTCCCAAAGAGGATCTTCGGCAATATCATATACAACTACCCGTTCCCTGCGAAATGCTGCAGTCCCACATGATCTACTATTAGGACTTATTGGTAAATAATTAAGTTTATCGATAAAACTCTGAGGAAAACTAGGTCCCGCCCCATAGACAAGGTTTTCTTCTTCGATATCACTAATTAGGATCAAACACTTCGGTCCATTCAAATGGGATTCCAATAAGCGTGCCAACAAGTCCAAAACTTCATTCAAGGGCCGATTCTTCACGACCATCTCTTGAATCTTCGTTGTTTCTCTAGACAGGGAATTTTTCTTCTGTAATTGTAAATATTGAATCGAAGAAAAAAAGATAAATGGTAGAGTAACGAGAAACACATATAGACGTTCCATCTGCTCGTGTTCTTCGCCTAAACTCAAGGTTTCTATTAACATTAATCCACCATTTACTATGACAAAAAATAATATTGTAATTAATACCAGAAGAGTAGTTGTTAATTTTTTATCGTTTAACATTTCATCCTGGTGCCCCCTATTGTTTAGGACTCAAAATATTTACCCATAAACAATATTCCATTATCTTCCTCAAATGTTTTGTCTCTGTATTTTTTTTGGAAAACCATCTATTGTTCTGTATTTTCATTCAACCCTACTTTAAATATAGTTTATTAGTCTAATTTTTGGAAGTCCAATTTTCTTCGACATAGGTCTATAGGGTAAGCATACGTAACTTTTGGTTCTTTGGTACCAGGTGAAAACTAATGTTGAACAGGTCAAAAAACCTACCAATTTCACGGTAGGTTCAAAATCCGATCTGAATTTACGGTATTCTAAATTTGTTATTCAGTTTTTATTATTTCTTTTATAATAAAAACAAATCTCAACTCTCCCAGATCCCCTACCTGCATAGGAATAATGGTTGAATTGGAAAAACCGTAAATCCTTGATACCCCTTCAATGACAGTTGGAGGAGTGATATCAACAGGAATCTTCCGATCACACAGTTGGCTACAGAAATTTCCCATGATCATATTTCCCATCTCTCCAATGAAGGAATGAAGCATCTCCCCCTCCATTTCCATCCCAAACAAGGTAGCACCGATTTGCTTGAAGAATTCAACACTTGACTCGATAAAAACCTGACCACGAAAATTCCCTGTACACCCTAGCATAATATTAATAGCCTCTAAGGGAACGGGATCACTTACTTGAAAGGAAGACCTCACCGTTATCGGAAGAGGGATCACTAATTTAACCGCTTCTTCAATGGATTCTTGGATTGGAATTAAATCCGACGGATTCACCATATTCGATTCTCTCCTCTTTTTTCACAAACATTGGGCAGAGACCTTGTCATTTTAGAGAAACCTACTCGACAGCAATAGATGAGTTAGCATGGAAGTTTAAGTTTGGAAGGTACCTCAAAAAAGCTTAATTCCGCACAGACAAAATCTAACTTCTCTTAAGCATACGAAAACCACACAGAAAGTAAAGAATTTCCATGCCAAATTCATTTTTTTGACAAATTTATTATTCTTCTGTAAGGATGAGTCATCAGAAAAAGAATTTACGAGTCCTTAGGTTCGAAAATAATTTACTTAAGAACAAGTAAGGTCCCGAGATGCACTTATCATATCGTGAAAGCACCGATTCGGTGGATTGGAGGAAGATTAAGAGCCTGGGAGTTCCTTATTTTCATAAAATAGGGTTGAAATGAGGAAATAAGGTCCCGTGAGGACCTTATCGTATCGTGAAAGCACCGAATCAGTGGATTGAAGAAGGATTAAGAGCCTGGGAGTTCCTTATTTTCATAAAATGGGGTTGATATGTAGAAATAAGGTCCCGGGAGGACCCTATCGTATCGTGAAAGCACCGAATCAGTGGATTGGAGAAGGATTAAGAGCCTGGGAGTTCCTTATTTTCATAAAATGGGGTTGAAATGTTGAAATAAGGTCCCGTGAGGACCTTATCGTATCGTTATTGTATAGTTGAACACCGAATCAGTGGATTGGCCGGCCTAGACAAGTCAATCAAGTCGCCATCTGCCATAGCATAACGGGTTCGTTCCCTACCTACTAGGCTTTCATAAAAAAGTTGGGACAACTTAGTTAATCAGATAACAAAATTTGAGGATCAAAAATCAATCTTATCCTACACCTTAATTCCACGATTCGGGAAAGATCTTATCCTACACCTTTAATCCCATGATTCGGGACAGTTCCTATCCTATACCTTTAATTCCACGATTCGTGGATAGATCTTTTCTAATTCGATCGTTAATTTATCATATAAGAATGATCTTTTACTTAGCCGAGTCTCACATATATTGCAGTAGTGTAACGTCTCGCTTAAATACTCACTAAGTTCACGTCCGCAATCGATGCAGTATAAGCTTTTCATTTGGCTATCCCCCCGCAACATATTATTTGATAAAAATACATTCGCAAGAATCATGCCAACCAAAAACATAGGCCTTAAAAAGAAAAGTGCCCAAAAACAAGCACCACCTCCATGCCCATTTTCAGGCACATGCTCATTTTTCAGCACTATTATACAAAACTCCAACTCATTCTACCCAGCCCTAAATAGGAGTGGACAACATCATTTACTTTATCCTCTTGCCTACCTAAATAACCTTAGTCTCTTTCTCCAGGAGTTCTCGAAACCACACCATACTCCTCGGACTCTAGGCACATTAAATGAAAGAACACTAGGCCATATCACTCACTTTACAACTCTTCCACACCCAAGGTAGCCTTAGCCCTTTGCTCTTGGCGAGCTTGGATACGCTTTTCCTTGGCTTTGCGATATGCAGCTAAACCATAATAGACTAGAAAATAACTTATAGAAGCAACAATGACTCCATTGATAAAACTACCTAATAAAAAGGTTAGACCTCTCTCTTTAATGAAAGTTAATGAGAAGTAGCTATGGATCTCATGGCTGAGCACTTTACCTACCTTTTTGCCGATAAGAAATTCGCCAACATGGAAATTGAGATATAGAAAAATAGGAAGAATAAGCTTTCCCATCAGAAAACCAATGAGCGCTACACTGAACACGCCTTTAAACAATCGGATCAACGGATATAAAAGAAGAAAGGCCAATCCAAGTGTCGGCAGGGTAACGAATTCAACTAAAAGCCCAATTGCGAAACTTCGAGCAATAATACTTGTAGCCCCTTTGCTTCGAATGAGTTGGTAATAATTCTTCTTAAGCTTTCGCCAAATTCCTTGGTAAAAAGGATATGATTTACGGTTGCTCATTAACTTAGGGCACTTCCTTCCTTCTTACTTTAAAGTAGTGTGACAGAAGATGAAGAAAAGGAATGTCAAACAGGCTAATCACCCATATCATTCCATAATAGTATACCCAATCCCAGCTCCTTGTATAAAAGGTCCTATTCTAAATATATCACTTTAGCGTTCGGAATAGAAATCCTTTCACTTAAAGAAAAAAGCCCCGAGGTACTCCCCCAGGGCTAATGTTTATCAAACAATATTTAAGCAGCTTGGTCTAAAGAATTTATATATTCTTTTCCCTTTTTCTCATCATACTGCCCTTCCCACTTAGACATCACAACTGCTGCTAGGGAGTTACCCACTACGTTTACAGCTGTACGAGCCATATCAAGGATACGGTCAATACCTGCAATGAAAGCTAGACCTTCTAGCGGAATACCAACAGATCCGAGGGTAGCCAATAGTACAACGAAGGATACACCAGGAACCCCTGCAATTCCTTTAGAAGTCATCATTAACACAAACATGAAGGTGAGTTGTTGTCCAATGGACAAGTGAATACCATACATCTGTGCTAAGAAGATCCCTGCAAGTGCTTGGTACAATGTAGAACCATCTAGGTTAAAGGAGTAACCCGTTGGAATAACGAAGGAAGCAATCCCTTTCGGGCAACCGAATTTCTCCATTTTTTCCATAATCTTAGGTAGAACGGTTTCAGAACTTGCTGTGGAGTAAGCAAGAAGTAATTCATCCTTAAGAATCCTAAGAAGTGTGAAGATATTTATACCAACAAACTTTGCTACAATTCCTAGAACGACAAGAACGAAGAAAATCATGACTCCGTATACGGAAATACAAAGCTTCGCCAATGGAATAAGCGATGTTACGCCAAACTTGGATACTGTCACTCCGATCAATGCAAATACACCAAATGGAGCAAAGCTCATGATTTTGTTTGTTACCCAGAACATAGCATCAGCAATACCTTGGAATAAGGTAAGCACTGGCTTTCCTTTTTCCCCAATCGCTGCAACCCCTAATCCGAACATAACAGAGAAGAAAATAATTGCCAACATATCTCCGTTACCAAGAGATTGAACAATGTTTGTAGGGACAATATTTACAAACGTATCTGCAAAGCTGTGGCTTGCTGTAGTTTTAGTCGTTTCTACATATTTGTTAATGTCTGTCTTTGCCAAGTGTGACATATCCACACCTGTACCTGGGTGGAAAATATTCGCTGTAAGTAGACCTAAAACAATCGCAATCGTTGTGATAATCTCAAAGTAAAGGATCGTTTTTCCACCTAATTTACCCAGCTTCTTAACATCCCCTACACCTGCAACTCCAACAATCAATGTGGACATAACAATCGGTACCACGATCATTTTGATCATGCGAATGAAGATATCTCCGATTGGTTGCAAGAACGTTGAAACCGCCGGATTTTTATAAAAGACAGCACCCACTATAATACCAAGAACAAGTCCGACAAAAATTTGTAAAGCTAAACCAAATCGTTTCACGAATTTCACTTCCCCTCTTTATGATAATTAAAACGCTTTCTTATACCTTAGCGGCATATCGCAAATTCAATATAGTAGCATTTTAATAAGAGGATTACGAAATCCTACACGATCCGACATTACTGTGAACAAAATGTTAAATTTTTATAAAAAAAGCTTCTATCGCTTCATTCTCTCCCATGTATCTAAATAGAGGATTTGGATGAACTTTTTGATATTGACCTTGGCTTTTCCACTGTCTTCCTCCTCATCCAATTCACGCATCCGAGCACGAACATCCGCAAAATCAAAATACCGTGTAGCATAATGCTCAAACTTCGGATTCGCATAGTCGGTAAGCCCTATTGAGGCGAGATTGTCCAGCGCGGAGAGAATAATCCGGCGAATGCGCTGCTCCATGGCTTTAGCTTCTTTAGAAATATCGGCCTCTCGAGATTTACCTCGACGAACAGCTTGTTCATAGAGATCTTTCAACGAAGGGAAATGGTCGGTTTGCTCCTGCTGCATCAATATTTCCATAATTCGAATGAGATCTATGGTCCCACTCTCACCAGCTATTCCCATATCTCCTAGGATGGTCTGCACAATATCCTTCACCGTTATTTCTGGTTGCATAGAACGGGGAGAATCCATAATGCCAGCAAGAGATTGTTTAATCGTTTGCAACGATTGTTTAAGTAGGATGTGTTCTTTCATCTTCATTAGGATGGTTTCCACTTCAATTCGATTAATGGGCTTATGAATAAAGAATTCAATTCCCTTCCGGTAAGCTTCCCCCACCATTTCCTTATTAATCACTTGAGAGATCATGATGAAGGCTCCTGTGAAGCCCTTCTGATTGAGCACTTCAATCGTTTCAATCCCATCCTGATCTGGCATCAGAAGATCAATGAGGACCACATCAGGCCTGCGAGTTAGAATCGGGGAAACAGCCTCCCCTCCACTGCTAGCAGTCCCAACCACTTCACCCAAATCACTTTCCTCAATAATCTTTTGCAGCATTCTCCGGCTTCCTGCATCATCATCAACGATATAAAAGCACAACCCCATCTTCATCTTCCACCTTCAGCTGTTTTGTTGGAATGCGAACTTCAAACCACGTCTCCTGCCGTTCAGATCCTGCATGGATACTCCCTTGTAGGGAATGTACAATATCATGTACATGGGATAAACCAATTCCAGTAGAAGCAACCCCATCTTGGTTGAATTTTGTTGTATATCCCGGTTCAAAAATGACAATCAAGTCTTCGGCAGCAATCCCTTTTCCATTATCATAAATAGTAAAAACCGTCTCGTCCCGTTCATCCTCTAGTCGAATTTTCACGGTCCCCTTCGTTTCGGGGTCGATAGCTTCGACAGCATTCGCAACGAGATTACCAATAACGGTGAGGAGAGGTATGTAAGATTTTGTTTTGTAATCCATTTTCACATCTGTTTCAAATAGAATTTCTCGGTGTATCATACTACTATATTTCTGATTGGATTCCACAACATATTGAATGATTTCGGATAAACTTAATTCTGCCGCGGTTTCCTTATCATACAACTTCAGCAGACCCGCGAGAATACGCTGCGAATCTTTCTTTACTTCATGAATTTGCTGAGCAATAGCCAGGGCTTGTCTTCCTAGTACGGATAACTCTTGCTCCTTGAGCTTGCGGTATAAATCATAGCTTTGGGCAGTAATTTCTTCAATATTCTCCATCGATTTATTTAAGTATAAGGTTTCTGCATAGAGGCCAGAGCTCACCTTCATCATCTGTTCTAGTCTTTTCTTCTGCTCAATATGTACAGCTCGAAACTGGTTCAGTGAAATACTACTATATATCCCCACCACAAAATAGCTTCGAAGGGCCGCCACCCCAATAAGGTAAGCAAAATCGATCGGGTCTAGGCGAGAGGAGCTAAGAAGGAGAATTCGGCTGACATGCTCGATTGAGTTAACCAGGAAATCGATCGCGGTCACATGGGCTCCCAAACGCAGCGGAGCAAATCGATATTTCTCTACCTGAATCGCCCAAAGACCGATAGCAAACAAAAAATAGAACAAAAACGCCGGTGCCTGTGCCTTGAAGCTAAGAAGCATGGAAAAGTGATCCCCATTCAACAACAAATCCTTAAACATTCGATACCCCAGGACCGTCATTCCTGTAATAAATCCTGTACGAATATAGTGTATGGGCCGACCCATCAGAAGCAATAGGAAAAAGATACTCGCACCAAGCCCGAAGCGAAATCCCTCCCCAATGAAGGGTACAATTTTAAATTCTCCGGCAAAAGTAGTTAATATCGCTGTTAACGCGATCTGCCAGCTTGGATGACGAAACACAGCTTCAAACCTCCTGTTGTCCTTGAAGGATTTGATAATTACGGACGAGGAATTATTTTTATTTCAACATGCATATACTCAGAAAGGAAGACATGCTTGGGTTAGGAGGCGAAGGGCCGATGCTCAGACGAAAAAACCCGCTACAAAAAAATAAATTGCCTATACAATGGTTATTCATTGCCAGCACCGTCTTTATTCTTTTGTATTTTATCATTCAACAATTTCCTCCCATTTATCATACCCCTCATTCTACTACACCTTCAACCCCAACGGCTCTCGTTCAGCAGTTCTATGAATACGAAAGGATTGGCGACTACGGAAGCTCTTGGGAGCTCTTTCATTCACAGATGAAAGATCGCTTTAACAAGCAAAACTACATTCAGCAGCGTGCCAAGGTGTTCATGCAGGACTTTGGAGTGGATACCTTTGAGTTCTCTATTGGTAAGGCTCAGCCTGTCCATTCTTGGAAGATGACACCCGACACAGCCCCCCTTGAAGAGACCTACCGGGTGCCTGTTACACAAATGTTCAAGAGTAATTTTGGTGTTTTTTCCCTCCAACAAGATGTCTATGTGGCTGATGATAATGGAAAATTACGGGTGTTATGGGCCTATTAAAATAGAAAAGAGGAGCATTCTACTACCCGCTCCTCTCTCATTTTTCAATTATCTAGTAATCGTTATCGTTTTATTTTTATTATTATAGTTGATCGATGCATTCAATTGTTCACTAGTAAAGCGAAGAGGAACAAACAGCCGATCTTCATTGACTGTAGCCGGAGTAGACAGGGTCACTGGCTCCCCATTGACATAGGCTGTGTCTTGTCCAACATAGAGCACGATTTGTTTACCCTGATCTGTAATCGTCACGGATTGATCATCAGGATTCCACTGAACATCCGCATTCAATCCTTCCGCTATGAATCTAGCAGGCACAAGGGTACTACCATTTTCGATCATCGGAGCGGCATCCAATTCAGTTTTAGTATCTTTGATTGAAGCCTCATTGGACCAAACCTGTAGACGCATCCAACTCATATCTTTCATCTTTTCTGAGATATTCTTGTAAAGAATCCCATCCTTATTTAGAGAATCTAAGAAATCATAAGGACTTGTATTCT
>DATFAS010000057.1:0-8086 GCA_035254305.1 Bacillota bacterium | reverse complement strand
AAAGTAATAGGTTAAACAATTCCAAAATTTATCCGATAAGAATAGATGAGTTATTGTTTATATTATAACAAGGCTATTTAATGATATGGTTTATTTTTTAGAAGAAAAAATGAGGAGGAGATTTGTATGTACAATACCTCTATTACTCGCATAAGTGGTATGTCATCGGGATTGGATACTGATTCTATTGTCAAGAAATTAATGGATGCGGAAAGCGTTCGATTAAACAAGATGAAACAAGATCAGCAGAAATATGAATGGGAAAGTGACGGCTATCGTCAATGGAATTCGGATTTATTTTCATTTCGAAGTGATAATTTATTTAAAATGAAAATGTCCAGTGCATATGGGACTTATGATGTAACCTCATCCAATTCTGTCAATACTGATGTGGCAACTGGGACAGCAACGGCCGATGCTATTGCAGGAACATATAAATTACAAGTGGATCAAATTGCGCAGTCGGCTACAATGGTGAGTAATGTTAATATAGACTCAACTGCAGTCTTAAGTGCAGGGTCTTTTACCATTTCAACAGTGGACGGTGCAGGTGCGCCACATACAGCAACCATTTCAGTTAATGGTACATCAGAGAAAATTGGAGATCTGGTTTCGAAATTAAATACTGCAAAGGATGCCTCAGGTAATAGTCTTGATATACAGGCAACATATGATAGTACTCTAAAGCAATTTATTCTAAAAACTAAAGATACTGGAGCGGGAACAAGTATTAAGGTGACAGGGGATAGTGGCCTTTTTGGTGGCACACTAAACTTTAGCGGTTCCAATAATAGCTTAGGGGTAAGTTACGATAATCCAACGAGTACCTATTCTTCATTAACAGGGGTTGCGGGTAACCAATATTCAGCAGCAGATGCTAGTTTTACTTTTAATGGAACCGCTGCAACTTCGAAGACGAATAACGTGTCTATAATGGGTGTAAATTATACTTTAAAAAACGTCTCACCAAAAGATGCGGCTAATAATCCGATACCTAATACAATTACAGTATCTCGAAATATTGATCAGGAAGTTAAAAACATTAAAGATTTTATCGACAAATATAATGATATACTTGGTAAATTAAATACAGCTGATAGTGAACCGGTTTACCGGGATTATCAGCCATTAACTGATGATCAGCGAAGTTCTATGTCAGATAGTCAAATTGAAAAATGGGAAACAAAAGCAAAGAGTGGTTTATTTCGTAATGATAGTATTTTAACGAACCTGGTTAATAATATGAGAAATCATATAACTTCGACTGTTTCGACTGGCAGTAAGTATAATTCACTTGCTTCAATTGGGATAGAATCAAGCTCATGGGAAGACCAAGGAAAGCTATATGTTGATGAAACCAAATTAAGAGCAGCTCTACAAGATGACCCCGATGCAATAAAAAATCTTTTCACTCAAGATCCAGATCCTAAAAATCCAACACCAGGAGGAAGGGGGATCATTCCACAGCTATATGATGATTTCAGTAATGCGGTTAAACAATTAACGGATAAAGCAGGTTCAACCGGAAGTAGCCAAAGCGATCAAAGTGTGGTTGGGAAATTATTAGGTGATCTAAATAAGCGAATTGATGATGAACAACAAAGATTGGTAGATAAAGAAAATCAATACTATAGCCAATTTACAGCCATGGAAACGGCAATGAGTAAATACAATTCCCAAAGCTCTTGGTTAGGTCAACAATTGGGAATAGGATCTAAATGATGAGTAGAATACATTGACCTAAGAATCGAGGTGACAATAATGGATATTGCAGCATTATCTGTAGGAATGAGCCAAGTACAATTTCAACAAAATGCCAGTATTGAGGTTATGAAAATGGCCATGGATACAGTGAAGGATCAGGGGAATATGGTTACTGAGCTTCTTGAGTCGTCAACGGCTGGATTAGCTCAGCCACATATTGGAGGGAATTTAGATATTCGAGTGTAAATATTGGATTTTATGGATATCTAGAAAGAGATTTTACTTCGATTAAATCTCTTTCTTAGACTTCTTTTGTCATTTATTTAGAGTTTAACTATAAATTACGAATAGCAACGTTTCAATAGAAAAAATCTTCTTATCACATCATCAACACCTATATCGTTAAGTTTTTCTACTCCTCAACTTGCTATATAGTCAGATTCTGACTAGACTAATAGTATAAACTCCTCAATAATGTACCTTCCTTATAAATACTTTTTGTCAACGATTAAACATTTTTTGTGTCCTTCCGATAATATAAAAAAAGGGAAATGACAGGAGAAATCTATATGAGAATAGATAATACGAAATTCGGCTTATATTCTTATCAGAATCAGGTCAATCGTTTGAATGTGAAGGATACGAATAAACGGACATCTGTTGATGATGTACAAATATCTGCTAAAGGACAAGAACTTTCCCAAGCTTTACAGTCGGATCAATTAGATCGGCAGAAGAAGATTGAAGCTATCAAGAACCAAATTGCCGATGGAAGCTATAAGGTAGATACGAATAAGGTTGCAGAGAAAATGATTGATTTCTGGAAAAAATAACACCTAGGAGGAAGCGATGGAGACTCTCGGGAAGATCAAACAAACATTAGAGAAGATGCTTGTCATTCATAAGAGATTGCTTGATCTAGAGAAAGAGAAGCAGATGGTGCTTGTGAATGGGGATGCAAAACTTCTGCAGAACGTGATTAACCAAGAGAGTACTCTCGTCGAGCAGATAGGTAAATTAGAAGGTGAACGGCAGCAACAGGTAAAACAATTTGCTTCGGAGAAGAAGCTTCCATCCCAGATCTCTACAGTGAATGACTTAATTCGTTGTCTTGATAATCAGGAGGAGAAAAGTTCATTGATTCAAAGTGCACAACAGCTAACAGTTTTGGTTGAAGAGATTCAACAGCTTGTAAAGAGTAATCAGGAATTGATTAAGCTCTCCTTATCCTATGTTCAATACTCTATGGGGATCTTGATCCAGAGAGAGCCTGCGATTGGGTACGGTCCTCGTTCCTCTAAAGGACATGTGAATTTTCTAGATGCGAAGGCATAAGACTTTTATGGTAAATTTGGAAATGGAGGAACAGGTTCATGACTTCCACCTTTTTTGGTTTAGAATTAGGAAAAAGAGGATTGTATGCTCAACAAGCAGCACTCTATACAACAGGTCATAATATATCCAATGCTAATACTGAGGGATACACTCGCCAACGAGCTGAAATGCAGGCAACTAATGCTATTCCTGTACCGGGGATGAGTGTTGATAAATCACCAGCTCAGATGGGAACAGGTGTGGAAGTAAATAAAATTACCCGGTTACGTGAGGATTTCTTAGATGATCAATATCGTGGAGAGAACAAAAAGCTAGGCTATTGGGAAGCTATGGGGGATACCTATACAAAGATTGAAGAGATTACGAATGAGCCATCTGAGAATGGAATTGCTAATGCTATGGATCAGTTTTATGCGAGTTGGCAGGAATTGGCCAAGAATCCAGAAAGTTCAGCTGCTAGATCCGTAGTTCGTCAAAGAGGTGTAGCATTAGCTGAGTCCTTCCAGTTTGTCAATAATTCATTGGAAGATATGAAAACAGATTTAGATAATGTGATTTCTACCAAAGTAGATGATATCAATTCAATAGCTACTCAGATTAAAGATTTAAATGATCAAATTTCACGTATTGTACCGAATAATTATGAGCCTAATGATTTATATGACAAGCGGGATCTTCTCTTAGACAAACTTTCTAAGCTAGTAGATATTAATGTGACGAATTCTACTAACGGAATGATTAACGTAACGGTGGGTTCGAGTCAAACCTCACTTATTCAAGATAGAACAGCCAATAAGTTATCGGTTGATTCCACAGGTAAAGTAAGTATTGAAGGGGAGACATCTGAAACAACCCTGACATCAGGTGAGCTATTAGGGCGAATTGAATCCCGATACAATTCAATTCCTGATTTTCAAAATAAACTAGATTCATTAGTATCCGAATTTGCTAATCAAGTAGATGCTCTGCACAGTAGTGGGATAAATTTAGCGGATATAAACAATAAGGCTTCTACTCCTGCTAATCTAGATTTCTTTGTACCGTCTTCAGGAACAACAATCAATGCTGGAAATATAGCTGTCAATTCATCTATTTTGAATTCACTGGATAATATTGCTGCGGCAACTTCATCCTCCCAAGGAGATGGACAGAATGCCCAGAAGATTGCAGATTTGAAATTTGATTCATCACTTTTATTTACAGATCCAGATACACCAACGAATATTTATGCAACTTCAACGGCTGATGATTTCTATCAAAATATGATTGGTCAGTTAGGGATTGATTCTCAACAAGCACAAGGGATGCAGGAGAATTCGCAAGTGTTGCTTAACCAAGTTGATAATCGACGTCAATCGGTTTCCGGGGTTTCGTTGGATGAGGAAATGTCAAATATGGTTCGCTTTCAGCAAGCATACAATGCATCTGCTCGGGTAGTCACGACGATGGATGAAATTTTGGACAAGGTCATTAATGGGATGGGTAAGGTAGGATTGTAGGAGGTAATGATATGGGCTTTCGTGTGAATCAGAATATGCTTAATTCAAACATGCTATATAATCTATCCAAAAGCTATCGTGCACTAGCAAAGGATCAGGAGCAGTTATCTTCTGGGAGAAGAGTAAATAGGCCTTCGGATGATCCGGTTTCAGCTGTCCGTGGCATGACGTATCGCCATTCATTGAATGATGTGCAACAGTTTAAAACCAATGCACAAGAAGGAAAAGACTGGATGGATCAAACGGATAGCTCACTTAATGAGATGACACAGGTTCTCCAACGTGTACGTGAGCTTACCGTGAAAGGGAGCAATGATACGAATGATCCAGAGTCCAAAAAGGCGATTTCAGATGAAATTCAACAGCTTAAAGAACATTTGGGTGATGTAGCAAATTCAGAAATTGCTGGGAGATACATATTTGCCGGAACGGACACAAAAACTGCCCCATGTGTTACTGACAACACTACTAACCCACCAACGGTTAACTATGTGAATAGCAATAATCAACCGATCAATTGGCAAGTAGGAAAGAATAATTTTGTGCAAATTAATACGAATGGTACTAATATTTTCGATTTTACAAGTGGAACTACTCCTAATGTCTTTGGAGTCCTAGATAATATTATATCTGGATTAACAACCGGGACACCAAGTGTAGGTGACCAACTTGGTGATCTAGACAAACAACTCAACAATGTCACTCAACAAAGATCTGAGTTAGGTGCCCGTATGAATCGAATGGATTTAAGTATCTCTCGTTTGGATGATATGGAGGTATCGACGACATCTTTACTATCGAGCCAAGAGGATACGGATATTGCCAAGGTGATTACGGATTTGCAAACGAAGGAAAATGTCCAAAATGCCGCGCTTTCGGTTGGGGCTCGGATTATCCAACAAACTTTAGTGGATTTCATAAAGTAACAAAATGTTATAGGTCAACAAGGTGTTGGCCTTTTTTTATTTTGGTTGACATAGGTTTGTAATACTAACAATAATTACACTAGTGTTATTTCGATGTGAAGTCCGCTATGATAGAATAAATAGTGTGGGGATAGTTGGATTGGTTTTGGATACCTAATAATTGGAGAGTCATTTTATATGAAACATCGCGTATACCAGCTTAATATATTAATACCAGATGTGGCTCTGATCTTGATGTTCAACAAATGGCTAAATCAGATTTTTACAAGTCCTTTTTATACGAAACATAACCTAATCCCTAAGGAACTTTCTGGGATTCGGTTATTATCGGAAAGAACACAGGTGAAGGATCAGGATTTAATTCTGTTTTTTTTACTACCTAACCCTCTAGAAGAACAGGGCAAAGAAATCTATTCTCATATTGTCCACTTATTCGAGAGAGAAAAGCACAAGTCGCCGTTTTTCTTGGAGTGGAGGAAAAGGACAAATTCTAAAGATCCGTTTTTTTACATTCAGAGCTATAAGGAAGCAAAAATGAAAAGCTGGTTATCCAGATGGATTGATAAGATTCGGAATTTGATCAAGCGAAAATAACGGTTAATGATTTAGGAGGAACCATGTACCCGAGTGTGAATCAAACAATTATTGTTAATACGGAGCAAGGTACATATAAAACGATTGTAGCAGAGATTCTTGATGATGAAATTTTGATTGCTTATCCTGTGGCTGCTAATAAAATTATCATTCTTCCCGAGGATCAGACATTAGAAATTCTCTTTGTTACAGGGGAAAGCCAATATCGATTTTTTAGTAAGATCATCGGGAGGAAAAGAGAAAATATTGCTCTTTATCGAATTCAGAAGCCTTTAGAAAATAACATTGCCAAAATCCAAAGAAGGGAAAATTTCCGAGTTCCCGCAACCTTAGATTTAACGGTTAAGGATATGAAATTTCCCACAGTTAATATTAGTGGAGGCGGACTATTATTTACTTGCCCGCAATCCTTCGAAATTAAAGAAAATGAAGACATTCCTTGCACGCTTATCATTCCCCAGAAGACATCCGAACTTATTAAATTTCAGGCTAGAGTTGCTCGGATTACTCCACAAGAAGATTCTACTAAGAAAAATGTTGGGGTTGAATTTACAAGGATGGATGAAAAATCACGGACACAGATCATTCAGTACTGCTTTGAAAAACAAAGGCAGAATCGTCTGTCTGGTAGATAAACTAAATGTTTAAGTGGAATTTAGGGTTCAGGCCTGTAAATTCCACTTTTTTATTTTAGCCGCTAATTCAAAGTTTATAAGCTCTTCTTAACATAATAAACGATACATTCATTCTATCCTTTTATTTGTATTAACACTATGTATACAATGGTAATTAACGGAAATAGGGGATCGAAAACCCCCAAAAAGAATACTTTGGAAACGAAATGTTATACTAGGCCTGTTTGAGTATTTTTTTGATTTGTATTATTTCTTGTTGAGGAGGGGATGAGGATGGGGCTGAAATCAGCTATTTTTGAATTAACTAAGCTGTTTTTAGAACAGAAGCATCACGATATGGAAGAGCAAGCTATTAGTGACTTAGAAATGAAACATCAGTTAAAAGTAGGGACATTGGTGTCTTATTTTAATGCTCTGATGATGGTGAACTTATCAGAGTATCAAAATAAAACAAACGGAGAAAAAATAAATAGAAAATGGTCAAAATCGGAAATTGAGTTTATGCATCAGTATATCAATGATCGTCAGGATGAAGGGGCAAAAAATATTACCGATATTCTTGATGAGATTGCCCAAATCTTGGGTCGCGGATATCAGTCAGTCAATTATAAATATTATTCGATCATCAAGGATAAAAAGAGTGAGAAGAAGATGGAGGAGAAATCGGATGTTAATGCTCTTCTATTTAAAACAATCGAACAGGAACAATTGCCAGTGATCTCCGTATCCACTGAGTCCCAAGAAGTGGATCTTCTTGATCTGCTGTCTGGATTTATTTCTAATATTCAACAATTGCCTGGTATTCATTTGAATGAACTTCTAAGAAGTCTATATCTTTTATCGAGTATGGCGATCCAGAATCGAGATGCAGATCAGCATCTGGTGACAATGAAGTTGGAAATGAGTAAAGAAAAGGAAAATCTTGCAATCTTATTGAGAAAGAAAGAGCAGCAATTAATGGTTGAAAAAAAGCGTAATAACGAATTGCAGGCTGAAGTTTCGAAATTGGCGAAAGAAATAGCTACTTTTAACCAATTAGGGGATGCGGCTAAGGTGCAGAATCTTAAATCTTATAATCAGAGATTAAAATACATCATAGATGGATTTGGTGGAGTTCTGCAGATTGGGAGTTAGAAGAAGATAATTAGGCATGATCCTCTCGAAATGATTAGAGAGGGTCATGAAAATTTATCCTCAGTATGCTTCGCTGAAGAATCGCTGGAATTTGATGCTTTTTCGCTGGAAATTCGCCGGAGATCAAAGCATTTTCGCCGAAAGTTCGCTGAAAGGCAAATGATTTTTTATAAAAAATAGTATTTTGATAAATTTTTACCAGGTTAAAGGTAAATATAGGCTGTTTTTAAGGGTATTCTAGCTTGGAAAAAATAAATAT
>DATFAS010000056.1:0-5624 GCA_035254305.1 Bacillota bacterium | reverse complement strand
TTGAAATATGCGGGAGCCTCGCATTCCTTGTCCCACCTCCGTTCGAAAAGAAAGAACCATAGCCTATTGTTGGTAAAACAAGCTATGGCTAAAAAAACTATATCACACTCATCCTATCGTCTCAATCTACGATTGCTGGGTTGGTTCAAGCTCTGTGATCAATCCTTTTTGTTTCTTTAAACGGGCTAGTTCCTTCTCAATCTCATCCTTTCTTTCTAAATCCATACCATTGAATGGATGAAAGGTCTGACGAAGTGAGCTGCTGGCACTCGCCCTGACTTCCATTCCAAGAATTCTTTCTTCCATCCGAGAAAAGCCAATTGCCGCAACAGATGAATCAATGTTGATAATTGCCTGGTTCATCTTTTCGGTTGCCTGCGCCACATTTGCTCTAGACATGAGAATGGATCGCTTGTTTCTCATTTCGTAATACTTTTCTTTCAATTCCTGGAGTTGATCTCTCAATTTGGCTGTCTGTTGTTGTGCTGTCTCGTAGATACCTTGGTATTCCTCTACCTTCTGCTCAGTGACAAGCTTGTCCGATAGAGCAAGACGCGCAATTTCATCCTCTCCCGTGGAGATAGCAAGATCTGCTTGGCGTTCTCTTTTCGCTACGCGATCACGAAGCTCTGTCAAGGTTGCTGCCCATTTCTTCTCCATGGCCACTTGTCTAGCCACAGCCACCTCCGCTTCCGATATTTCATTCTCCATATCACGCATATATTGGTTCAACATAGCAATCGGATCTTCCACATGATCTAGCATCTCATTAACTGCCGCTAACGTAATATCACGTACTCTTCTAAAAATTCCCATATTCCATTACCTCCTAAAAGTTTATCTTCTTCCTAATTAAATAGTTTTTCGATTGTGTAAATTTTTTTCCCATTCATCTAAACCATCCATCGGCTTATAGGTATGAAAGGGTGAATAACTTGAATCTGATCGATAATACGCTTCACTTTCCATCACAGGACAAGCTCGCTTATTTCTAATCATTCTCCATCCGAAATAGATGATCGACATGGACAGAGCCAGACCAATTAGAATGGGCAGCATCCCTATTAACCAGATGGCTCCTACTCCAAGAAATGCAGCGCCAACAAATCGTCTAAACCCACTCTGTGAAAGGTTCAACCACTTCCAGCCCTTCTTTACAAGAATAACCGGAATAATGAACCCAAGGATCCAGCCAAGATGTATTCCTAGTTGACCAAATAACAACAGGCATCCAACAATCACAAGAACGATTCCCCATTTTGATGAGGATCGTTTATAGTCGGTCATTTTTGCCCCCCCTTTTTTTGCTAATGTCTTACTCATGTCTCTATCATAGCTTGTCTCATCCTTTCCCATAACGAACCTAGGATTGATTCTTTCTCCGCCCTAAGACGGAGAAAAAAATAGCCCTACGATAAACTACCGTAGGGCTTCATTATGATCTCTTACAATTCTTTCATATTCTTCTTTTATTAGAGGCCAACTTAAATAATAGCCTTGAATCGAGTGGCAACGTTGTTCCTGTAAGAGTTTGAGGTGTTCCTCTCTTTCTACCCCTTCAGCAACAACCTTTAACCCCAGCATGCGTCCGAGCCTAATGATAAAATTGACGATACACTTATCCCTTTCATTCATAGGCAAATCCTGTATGAAGGAACGATCAATCTTCAATGTATCTACAGGTAAATTCTTTAGATAAAAGAGGGATGAAAATCCGGTCCCAAAATCGTCAATAGAAATCTTCACCCCATTTTCCTTGAGTCTAGTGACCGTTTGAACAGCAAATTCCAAGTCCTTTACAATCGCATTTTCGGTGATCTCTAACTCTAGGTCACTGGGCACAATGCCTGTTTCTTGAATGGTTTTCTCTACGATCTCTACTAAATCCTGACGTTGAAAGTGAAACGCAGAAATATTTACCGATACTTTACTTGGGAGGCCAAGCTTTCGCCACTTATAACTTTGTGCACAAGCCGTCTGTAAGACCCATTTAGTTATATCAAAAATCATACCATTGCGTTCAGTAATAGGGATAAACTGATTGGGCCCAACTAATCCTAATTTGGGATGGTTCCAGCGAATCAGCGCTTCAGCCCCTGTAATTTGACGTGAGTCTAAATCCATTTGCGGTTGGTAAAAAAGGACAAACTCATTATTCTCCAGAGCTGTTTGGAGACCGGTTTCAAGGATTAACTGCTCCTCTGATAGGATAGCAATCGTTGAATTATAGAACTGATACATGTTCTTACCTAAGTTTTTCGCGTGATACATAGCCATATCTGCATACTTAAGAATTGAATTTTCATCCATCCCATCATTCGGATAAAGGGCAATACCAATGCTTACGGTGGTGATGAATTCACGACCCTTTATCCTCCATGGTTTTCGAAGCTCTATTAAAATCCGTTTGGATATCTTTGCCGCTTCCTTCGGGTCTAGAATATCCGCCGCAATGATAACAAACTCATCCCCACCAAGTCGGTACAGTCGATCACTCCCACGGATACACCCACTGACTCTCTGGGCAAATTGTTTAAGAAGCTCATCGCCGACATCATGACCCATCGTGTCATTCACAAACTTAAACCGATCGCAATCCATGTAAAACACTGCAAAAATCTGGTTATTTCGCTTAGCATACGCAATGGCCTTCTTTAAATCCTCTTGAAATAGGCGTCTATTCGGCATTTCGGTTAGCGTATCATAGAATGCTAGATCCTTCAGCATTTCCTCATAACGCTTTCTCTCCATTATTTCCCTTGAAACAACAATGATTTGTTCTACTTCCCCTATCTCGTTTAAAGCAGGTGTTCCTTTCGCTTCGACCCAAATAAAGCTACCATCCTTAAGGCTTGTACGGTATTCAATCGTCACTGGCTTAAATTCAGCGACCTCAGCCAATTTCGCTTGAACCCAAAGCTGGTCTTCTGGGTGTAGGGTGTAATAGAAGGGCTTACCAACCAAATCCTCCTGTTGGAAACCTAGCACCGTCTTATAGGAGGGTGATGCATAAACGACCTTCTCTCTTAAATCAATAACCTCTATTAAATCAATCGTATTTTCTGCAATTAACCGATATCGTGCTTCACTTTCCGCAAGCGCTTGGACTGATTTTTTTTGTTCTGTAATATCCCTTGAGATCGTCACCAACGATTTGCGATGACCCTGATCGTCAAATAATGGAATTTTAAGTACATCAAAGGTTTGAATGGTTCCATTTTCATTTGGAATATATTCCTCTACACGGATCATTTCCTGGTTTTCCCATGCAGCAAGGTCTGATTCAAAACAATTTTGCATGCATTCTGCAAACTCTGTTTTTTCTTTAGCAATATCTAAGTCTGTCAATCCTTTATAATCGGTCAATTTAAATAACATAGTGGCCATTTCATTGGCTTCTAACCAACGACCTTCGCCATCCTTGACAATGATCGAATCAGGTGTAGCATTAATTAGACAACGAAGTCTTTCTTCACTTTCCTTGATGATCTCAGTTAATCTTTTTCTCTCTGTAATATCTCGACCCGTCGCAACTAAAGCTAGTTTTTGTCCCCATTCATCGAAAAGCGGTGTTTTAACAACCTCCCATGTTTGAATCTCCCCATTTTTGTTAGGGATATACTCCTCAACAATGGTTTCTTTCCCCATTTCCCAAACGATTTCATCTGTTGTAGAGCATCCAAGATGTGCCTCACGATAAGAAGAATGGTTCAATTCTGCCAACTCTTGATCTGTTTTACCTAAATAATTGAGTCCTTCTATATGAAACAATTGAACAGCCTTTTGATTACACTCAATCCAACGGCCCTTTGCATCCTTGAGAAGAACAAAGTCTGAATTTCCATTAATGATCGTTCGTAATTGCTGCTCTTTTTCTTTAAGCCTTCTTTCCATTAGTAAGCTTTGTTTTTCAATCACATTCCCGTAAAAAACAAGAACATAGTGATCCGTTCCTTCTATCATGGGAGTTAAAGTAACCTTCGCCCTATATACCTTCCCATTAAACAACAATGTATCTTCAAATTGAACCACTTGTTTCTGTTCTAAAGCACGTCGGTAGGATCGATAAGAGGCACTTTCTTTTGAAATCGCTTCACCAATTGTATTACCTAAGTGAATTTGCTTCATTCCCAATCGTTCTGATGCAGGATTTATGTATACATACTCAAATGTTTGTTCTTTTTGTCTAAGCAAAAGTACCGCATCCGATACATGATCATACAAAAAAGAAAAATAAGGTATTAAATGAGAAACTAACGGTATATTCAAAGACATTTCGGTCCCTCCTGGTGTTATATTTTGGTAGTAATGATCGAGTTCTATCGGAGGTTTTTTTGTATATATAAAATGAATACCACAGTTTCCTTCATTCAACAACTACTGCACGAAAATTTTAATTTATCATGATAACAAAAGGGATAACTTCAAAAATGAATGTTACTATATAAAAGTAATAAATTTGTATTGACGTAACCTAATAATAATTCTATAATCGCTTATATAAAGTAAGTTATTAATTTGTTACTTATTTTATTTTTACTTCAATTATTCATTAGGAGAGTGTTGAGAAATGGCGCAATTAGGAGAAGTATTTGTTTGTGAATTATGTGGGAATGAGGTAACTGTTTCTAAAGCAGGAGGAAATCCAGAGATTTATTGCTGTGGGCAACCCATGAAAAAGAAATAATAATGGCGAAGGGGCTAAAAAATAGCCCCTTTTCTTTAAAGGAGGACACAAAATGTTAGCCTATGTGGAAAGTAAAAATGCAAAAGTATTCCCTATTGGATTAAGAGTAGAAACCGAGTTCGAAAAGATGTTACAAATTTTTGGAATTCTGATTATCACTACTGTAGAAATACCGCAGCAATTAGAGGATGGCTCTATCAACATGGAACTTCAGCAAAATGGTAGATTTATCTTCTTGCCTGGCTGGTTTACCGAGGAGTTCCGAGAATCGACCGAGAGTACTTTAAAGGAAAAGTTTCATCTACAGTTTGTTGAAATATATCATCATATGGACAATAATCTCTATATTGGAGAAAGAAATTCGGAAAAAAGAAATCAAATCCTAGATGCGTTAAATAATAAAGAAATCTTTATGATATCAAATTAAATACCCGACTCTCTCATAAACTGTACCTTAAACATCCGGTGGGGTAAAAGCTGGGGGCAATTTTGCCCATCCCCTTTTTCTCATTTTCGTTTTTAAGGTTGCACCATATGCTAATTCCTCATTTAGGAATTGAACCCACATAAGTCCAACATCCGTGCGAACAGATTGTACAGCAGCCGTGGAGGCGGAAGTGGACATAGCAATCACTTTAAGTGCTAAACCGTTTGCTAATTCTTCCTCGGTTAATTTAACTCCTAATGGAATTTCCATTTAGTACCTCGAGATAGTTCGGCATTTTTTTCACCTCCGTAAAGTTAGTTTTACTAAAATTTCCTCATCCATTCATCTTCTATTTGTCTATTTTTCATTCTGGAGGCTCAAGCCATTGGGCATTCGCCCTTTTTCTTAGAAGTAGGGCATTCGCCCAAACCAGGAATGACTCCTTTACATAAAGTAAAATTGTAATCTAATAAAATTACAAAAAAACACAAGGAGGAATTTCTATTATGA